>JALVCM010000078.1 GCA_027010005.1 Thiohalobacter sp. | reverse complement strand
AGCCCGCCAAATTGAGTTACAAGGACCAGCGTGAGCTCGACCAGTTACCACGGCGTATCGAACAGCTGGAAACCGATATCAAGGCCATACACCAGCAGATGGCGGACGCCGGCTTCTATCGCCAGGACGGGGCGCAGATTTCCGAACAGAAAGCGCGGCTTGCCGCACTGGAAACGGAACTTGAACAGGCTTATGCACGCTGGGAAGTCCTGGAACCCTGACCCGCCGAAAACCGTATTACCCGCAGGTTTTCTGGGGTGCCATTTCAGTCTGTGGCACAATGCCTCCTGTTGCAATTCCCGGAACAGAGACACTAACCATGACCGAGCCAGAACTGACGACCGAAGAGCGCGTGCTGCGTATGATGAAACGCACACTGACCGATATTGCACGCGATACCGCACCGGAACCCGGCCTGCGGCATCCGCTTTCCGAAGGTACCATTCAGGGTATACGGGAATGCCTGCAACTGATCACCAGCCGCGAACAGGAACTGGCGAGAGAATATGGCCGGAACACCAGCGCACGCCCCCGGTTTATCGATGAGGCCCGCGACGAGGTCGTGGTACCGCTGAACATCAATGCCATGAAAGAAGGCCTGAAGAAAGACAGCGAATAGCCGTCCCGCTCAGCCCTGTTGCAGCAAATCCCGAAGGTCGATTACCGCGGCATTGGCGCGCGCAACGTAATTGGCCATGGTCAGCGAATAATTGGCAAACAGTCCGAAGCCACTGCCATTGATAATCACCGGGCTGAGCGTCGGCTGCTGCGCCTCTTCCAGTTCGCGGATAATCTGGCGCAGGGAAACCAGCGCGTTTTTCTTTTTCAGCACCTGCTCGAAATCGTATTCGACAGCCTTGAGGATTTCACCCAGCGCCCAGGTGGCACCACGTGACTCGTAGAACACATCATCGAGCTGCAACCAGGGTGTCTTTACCACCACACTCGTTGAAGCGGTTGTCGACTGCCTGGCACCGACATCTCCGGCCAGATCTGTATTCACCCGGATCTGTCCAACGCTGGCACTCAGGCGTTGCGAAAGGCTGCCGAGCCGTTTCTCCACAATTTCAAGGTACTGGCGCAGGTTATCCGCACGTGCATAGAACTGGGCCTGCTGATTGGCCGGGTCTGCGAGGCGGCGCATATAGTCGTCGAGCGCTTTCAGGCCCTTGCGGTACTCGCCTTCGCTGGGCGGGAACAACCAGGAATCATTGCGAAAATTAAAGCGGGGTTCGGCTTCCGCCAGCGCGGCATCCTCCACCGACTGGGACTGTGAACGCGACATGTGGTTGCGCAGCGCAGCTGCCCCGTCGCGCAACATCACCAGCGCCCCGAACTCCCAGTTGGGCATGTTATCCAGCCACACCCCCGGGGGCATGACATCATTGGATAGATACCCGCCCGGCTTATCCAGCAGCACCTCGCCAACATGGATCAGTGTGCTGGTAAAGATCACCCCGACGCGCAACTGCGTCTCGTCACCGTCAAACCGCTGCAAGGCAACCTGGTGCACATCGAAAGTGTCAGGCTCCTGGCTCCAGTACCAGCCAAGTAACAGGGAAAACACCAGCGCCGCGGCAAACAACAGCCCGGCCGAAGCCAGCAGGCCTTTCTGTTTCAGGTTGGCCGGATGATAAAGGCTGGCCACTTTCCAGGCCCGGCCCTTGAACCACTCCGCAGTTTTCCACACGGCTGTCTGTACGCGATCAGTAAATGTCATGATGACATGGTAGCACTTGCCGGATCATCACCGGAATCGGTTTCACCCGAATCCGCCTCACCCAGCCGCAGCAGAGCCGGTAACAGGACCAGCGTAAACAACGTGCTGAGCGCCAGACCACCGACAATGACCGCGGCAAGCCCCCGGTACAGTTCAGTGCCTGCACCCGGCACGAGTAATAATGGCAACATGCCGAACAGGCTGGTCAGCGTACTCATCAGAATGGGTCTCAGGCGTAACTGTACTGCCTGCGCGACGGCATCACGGCGGCCCAGGCCTTCCCGCTCTGCACGGCGGGTCTGGTACACCAGCAGGATGGCATTGTTGACCACCAGGCCCAGCAGGATCACAAAACCGATCATGGTCAAAAGATCGAGGGGCTGGAAGGTAAACAGATTCACCAGCTGCAGGGCAATGGCGCCGCCCACCGTCGCCAGTGGCAATACCACCAGCACCAGCAGGCTGTCGACAAACGAGCGGAACAGCGCGCTCATCAGCAGATAGAGCAATGCAATCGCAAGCAGAAAACTGCCGCCCATGGCCGTCAGCGCCTGGTCCAGTTTTTCCGCAGTGCCGGAATAACGTATCGCACCATCCTCGGGCAACAGTTGCTGCAGGGGCGGTACAATTTTACTGCGCACGACTTCCATCAGGTGCTCCAGTGACGTCCCTTCGGGTGCGCGCACTGCCAGTGTTACGGTGCGGCGCCGGTCCAGGCGGCGAATCTGGTTCGGGCCGGCGGTACGCCTGACATGCACCAGCTCGTCCAGGGGTAACACCCCGGCCTCCGGTGTCACTACCGGCATACTGGCCAGCGCTTCCGGTGTCGACCAGGGCTCGGCACGCACCACAATATCGCGCCGTCGTTCTCCATCAAAATATTCACCGACAAACAATCCCGAACCAAACGCACGCGCTACCCGCGCGACAGTTTCCCGGTTCCAGCCGGCTTCGGCGATACGCCGCTCATCCGGTTCCAGCAGGATCTCCGGCTCGGCCATTTCCAGTCCGGGGAGGGGTGATATGGAAGCACCGGGCAGGGTTTCTTCAATCAGGGCGTACCCTGCCCGCGCCACTTCCAGCAAGCTTTCGAGGTTCCTGGACTGGAAGTTGATCTCGACACTGCCGCTGCCACCAAACCCCCGGAACAGGGAAT
This sequence comes from Thiohalobacter sp., assembly GCA_027010005.1. Taxonomy (GTDB): domain Bacteria; phylum Pseudomonadota; class Gammaproteobacteria; order DSM-19610; family DSM-19610; genus Thiogranum. The sequence continues at coordinate 2,036 of JALVCM010000078.1, read as the reverse complement.
CACGCCGCGCAAAAGCCAGTGTGTCGGGGAAGCCCCTGACCAGGTTATTCAGTACCGGCACCAGTTCGCTCACCCTGTCCGGATCGACGGCACGTACCCCCATGAAGGCACCGCCACGATACACCACAAAGAAATAGTGTTTAACCTGCGGCTGCTTTTCACCACTGAGATAGGGCTCCATTCGCTCCGCAATAACACGTCCCATTTCCTTTTCAATGGTTTCCAGGTTGACACCCGGCGCTACATTGATGATCGCGGAAACCCGGTTGCGGTTACCACTGGGCAGGTAATCGGCTTCAGGTAACAACCACCAGCTCAGGAAAGGGGGTACACTGACCAGCAACAGGATCAACCCGTAACGGCGCTGCCGTGTGTCAGTCAGGCGCATCAGCCAGCGGCTAATAGCATGCCACCAGTGTGCATGCCGGTCTCTGAGATTGAGTTCTCCCAGCCACTCACTGGCCGCCACAGGGACCAGCGACACGGCGATCAGCAACGACGCCACCACAGCCGCTGTAATCGCAATCGCCAGGTCGGCAAACAATTGCCCTGCCTCGTCGGCCAGAAACACCACCGGCAGAAAAACAGCCACGGTGGTGGCTGTCGAGGCCAGCAATGCGCCCCATACCTGACCGACACCCTGCATGGCTGCTTCACCCGGCGACTTGCCCTGCTCACGCAGGCGTACCACATTTTCCAGCACCACGATACCGGCATCGAGCACCATGCCGACAGCAAAGGCCAGCCCTGCCAGGGAAATAATATTCAGGGTATGCCCGCTGGTATCCAGCAGGATAAACGCGGCCGCCAGGCACAACGGGATCGCCACCGCCACCACCAGCGTGGCACGTATACGCCGGAAGAACCACCACAACACCCCGATCGCAAGTATCACGCCCGCCACCAGGTTACCGCTGAGCATTTCAATCGAGTCCTGTATATAGATGGTTTCGTCATAGACCTGCTGAATACTCAAACCCGTCTGACGCAATGGACCTTCCAGCTCACTGGCGGCCTGTTTCAGACCCTGCATCACCTTCAATACATTGACGCCGGACTCGCGGTAGGCATTCACCGCCATGGCATGGTCACCCTGGTTGATTACCATACTACTGACGTCTACCGGCACCAGTTCGACACTTGCTACATCACGTAACAGTACCGGCCGACCCTCGCGCCAGTCGACTACCAGCTCACCAAACTGGCTCACGGGATAGTTACCGGCAAAGCGAATGGTGTAACGCCGTTTACCGACATCCACCTCACCGGCAGACACATCCTCGTTGCCCCTGACGCGCGCTGCAACTGCCGGCAGGTCAACACCCAGCGCGGCAAGCCGGTAAGGGTCAAAGGTAATACGCAGCTCCTTGCCGCGACCACCACGCACTTCGGAACTGGCCACGCCTGCAACACGCTCAAAACGTGTCTGCACCAGGTCCTCGACGAAATTAAAATAACTTGAGATCTCCCTGTCATTGCCGGGGAGTGGTTTGAGGATAAACCAGGCAATCGGCTGGTTGCGTGCGCCAATGGTAGACAGCCGTGGCTCATCGACATCTTCGGGATAGCCCCTTACCCGGTTCAGGCGATTGAGTACGTCGACCAGTGCTCGCTGCAGATCGGTGCCGGTTTTAAAACTCAGCGTCACCCGGCCGCGACCACGTTGCGCCCGCGACAGCATGGATATCATACCCGGTGTACCGCGCAGGGCTTTTTCCTGGGGTTCGAGAATCTCGGACTCGACTTCTTCCGGCGCGGCCGAACGCCAGTCGGTGGTAATGGTAATTTCCGGTCGCTCGACTTCCGGCGTCAGCTGTACGGGCAGACGCCCCAGGCTGATCAGGCCAAACATCACCACCATCAGTGCTGCAACCAGTGCGGCAACCGGGTTGCCCAGGGCGTAACGGGTTAAAATCACTGTGTACGGCCCTGCCCCTGCAAAATAACCTTCTGGCCATCGCGCAAACGTTCACCGCCACGTGTCACTACCCGGTCGCCTGGATGGAGTTCGCCCTGAACTTCAATCCATGGGCCAC
>JALVCM010000077.1 GCA_027010005.1 Thiohalobacter sp. | reverse complement strand
TACACCGGCAAGGTTGATCCCCAGGTCGTGTTGCAGACGTGCAGCCACCAGTGCTCTCTGCAAGGCCACGGCACTGAAATACCAGCATTCGGGGGAGGGTCCACTGGGCTCAAGGACACCTTCATCAACCAGTTCGATGACCCATTCGGCATGCCGTGAGCAGGCCCGGCACAGTTCACCCAGTGACATCCGGGTCTGTTCGTCAATGACTACGCCATTCAGTATGTTTGTCGGCATGGCTGCTTACACTCCCAGTTTGCTACGTGGGTTGAATGCCAGTTCTTTTTCCATTTTTCGGTACAGGTCCTTTGCCGCTTCGTTGCTTGCCGGTGGCAGCACAATCTGCGGGATGACATAGATGTCACCCGGTGGCGTGCCGGGGATACCGCGTCCTTTCAGGCGCAGTTTTTGTCCACTTCGCGTGCCGGCAGGGATTTTCAGGTCAACCGGCCCCTTCGGCGTCGGTGTCTTGACCGTTGCACCCAGTGCAGCTTCCCAGGGGGCTACCGGCAGGTCGAGATACAGATCTCGACCCTCGACACGGTACAGCGGGTGGGGTTTGAAATTGATTTCCAGGTACAGGTCGCCGGCCGGCCCTTCGCCCATACCGGGCGCACCCTGACCGCTCAGCCGGATACGCTGGCCTTCCTTGACACCTTTCGGGATCTTGACGTTCAGGGTACGTTCACGGTTGACCACGTGACCACTGGCATCCAGCTCGGGGTGCCGCAGGGTGATGGTGCGCGTGGCACCGTTAAATGCATCCTCGAGGTCGATCAGGACCCTGGCGTGGTGGTCCTCACCGCGTGCATGGAAGGTGCTGCGCCGGCGCCCGCCACCACGCGCTGCACCGAACCCCTGGCCAAACAGGGATTCAAAAAAGTCGCTGTAGTCACCGGCATCGCCACCGGTGAAGCCACCGCCGCCAAATTCAAAGCCGGCATCCCAGTCCGGCGGCGGGTTGAAGTCCGCGCCGGCTTTCCAGTTGGCGCCCAGCTGGTCATAGGCGGCACGTTTTTCGGGGTCTTTCAATACCTCGTAGGCTTCGCCGACTTCCTTGAAACGTTCCTCGGCATCGGATTCCTTGCTGACATCGGGGTGATACTTGCGCGCCAGCTTGCGATAGGCACGCTTGATCTGATCCTGGGTGGCGTCACGTTCCACACCCATGATTTTGTAATAGTCTTTGAATTCCATGTACGGCTCCGGTGAGCGGTCTGGTTATATGTACCCGGTACATGGTGGCTTGGTTGCACGGTTTCAACCGGACCCGGGTGTGTTGTTACTGATGCTGTTATCTTGCAGGTAGCCTACACCGGCAGCCGGGTAATGTGTGTCACTTATGTGACAGGCAGCACGGTTTTGTCGATAGCTGTGTCTTGTGCGACAATCCGGCCTCAATCTTGTTGGAGCAGAGCCTATGAAAAGGGATGTAGCGTACTACGCGCATTGCAAGGAGCAACTGGCCCGTTCGCCCCTGTTCAGGGGGCTGTCGGAAGCGCTGATGGACGATATGCTCGGGATGTTCCGACGCGACAGCTGGCGGCGTGGCGTCCAGCTGGACCCGTCCCTGTTTCAGCAACGCCTGTTCCTGCTGATCGATGGCCGCGTCGAGGTGACGCGAATCAACCCGCAAACCGGTCGCAGTATCACCCTGTTCCTGCTTGGGCCGGGGGATGGCATTGATATGATCACTCTCCTGAATGATCAGCCGCACGAAATGACGCCGGTAGCACTGGATGACGTCAGCCTGATTTCCGTACCGCTCACCGATGCCCGGGCCTGGCTGGAGAAACACCCCGAGTTCAACCGGAACTTCCTGCCCTACCTCGGCGACCAGATGCGCAAGCTCGAGGACCTGGCAACCGACCTTGCCCTGCACGACACCATGACACGCCTTGCGCGATTGATTCTCCGTCACGTGAAACCGGCGGGCAAGGAATCCGGCAAGGGTGAGCGTGCACTGCACCTGATCAATGACCTGCATGACGAGTCACTGGCACGCATGGTGGGTTCCGTGCGACAGGTGGTGAACCGGCACCTGCAGCACTGGCGCAAGCAGGGTATTCTGCACAAGCGGCATTTCCAGACCGTCGTGACCGAGCTGGAGTCCTTGCAGGGCTACGCCGATGAAGTCACAACGCAGCCTCATGTGGAAAAACAGAAGGCATCAAAGTCCCGTTAACAGATTCCAGGGGAAGTAATCTGAAGTCAGCAAAGATCCATTGTCAGTCAGGTGACAGACGTTTTTCCCGGAACAGGTGACACTGCTGTCTGGAACCTGTACCGGGAGGTCGTGGATGTCCGAAACCAACAGCTGTGTAGCGATATATGATCTTCAGCAAAAGCTCGAGGAATCTCTCGACTCCCTGCGTGACACGGGCTGTAATTTACACAAGGTATCTGTTGTCGGGAAGGGCGGTTACAGTGGGCAACACCACTTTGCGCTCTATACATCTGCCGGCAGGGTACAGTTCCAGGGCAGGCAGTGCGGGTTCTGGAACCGGGTATATGCCTTGCTCGGCTCAGCCGGGTGTTTCTGGGTGCCGGGTTATGGCCCGTTTGCGGTTGCCGGTCCGGTGGTGACAGAGTTAATGCATAAACAGGGTATGCCCTTGATCAGCGGGCAGTTACGCAAACTGGGTAGTGGACTGTATGCCATTGGAGTGTCGTGCGACAACGCACTGCGTTATGAATCCATGGTAGGCCAGGGCCGCCTGTTGCTGATCGTTCAGGGTAACCGTGACGAGGTGGAGCAGGCCAGTAATACCATTGCTGGCACGGAAAGCGTTGAAATGGCCGTACACGTCGCCTGAAAGAATTCCCTACTTTTCACGTCCTTGTTTTTCCCTGCTGAAAAGCGCATAAGTAATACCTGAGTATTTAAGTCAGGTATTACTTACCTGCGGGGTTCATGATCATGACAGCGAACCGTAGTGCCGTGGACGAACTGGTGCGCAGCGGGTATGCGCAGGGCTTTGTGACAGAGATTGAATCGGACACTCTGCCGCCCGGGTTGAACGAGACGGTGGTTCGCGCCATCTCCGCCAGAAAGCACGAACCGGCCTGGATGCTGGAGCGCAGGCTTACCGCTTTCCGTCACTGGCAGGGTATGCAGGAGCCGGCCTGGGCCTATGTCCATTACCCGGCTATCGATTTTCAGTCGATTTCGTATTACTCCGCACCCGGCAGCCAGTCCGATGCACCTACCAGTCTCGATGAAGTTGACCCGGCTCTGATTGAAACCTATAACCGGCTGGGTATCCCGCTGCAGGAGCAGAAGGCACTGGCCGGGGTGGCTGTGGATGCCGTGTTTGACAGTATCTCCGTTGCCACGACCTTTCGTGCCAGTCTCGCCGAGGCCGGGGTGATTTTCTGTTCCATTTCCGAGGCCATTCGCGAGTATCCCGATCTGATACAGCGTTACCTCGGTACGGTGGTGCCGCATACCGACAATTTCTTTGCGGCGCTCAACTCGGCAGTGTTCAGTGACGGCACTTTTGTCTATGTACCGGAAGGCGTGCATTGCCCGATGGAACTGTCGACCTATTTCCGTATCAATGAGGCCCGAACCGGTCAGTTCGAGCGTACTCTGGTTATTGCCGAAGCCGGTAGTTATGTCAGCTATCTGGAAGGTTGTACGGCGCCGATGCGTGATGAAAACCAGCTACATGCCGCGGTTGTTGAACTTGTTGCCATGGAGGGTGCGCGTATCAGGTACTCAACCGTACAAAACTGGTATCCCGGTGACGAGCAGGGCCGCGGCGGGATTTTCAACTTTGTGACCAAGCGCGGCGACTGCCGCGGGGACCGGTCACACATCTCCTGGGCGCAGGTGGAAACCGGCTCGGCCATTACCTGGAAATACCCGAGCTGTATTCTGCGGGGTGATGGTTCAATCGGTGAATTTTATTCTGTCGCGGTCACCCGCGGGCGGCAGCAGGCCGATACCGGAACGAAGATGATTCACCTGGGCCGCAATACGCGCAGCACCATTGTTTCCAAGGGGATTTCGGCAGGGCGCGGGCAGAATACCTATCGTGGCCTGGTGCGCATGAGTGCGCGTGCAGAACACGCACGCAACCATACTCGCTGTGATTCCCTGTTATTGAATGATCACTGCGGGGCACACACGGTGCCGTATATCGAGGTGCGTAACCCGTCAGCAACCGTCGAGCACGAGGCGACCACATCGAAGATTGCCGATGAGCAACTGTTTTATTGCCGTCAGCGCGGTATGTCGGAAGAAGCGGCGGTCTTCATGATCGTCAACGGGTTCTGCAAGGAAGTGTTTAACGAGTTGCCGATGGAGTTTGCGGTCGAGGCGCAGGCGTTATTGAACATCACGCTGGAAGGTGCGGTAGGTTGAGCACCGCCAGTCAGGAGGGTGTCATGCTGTTGTCCATTAAAGATCTGCACGTCGAAGTTGAAGGAAAAACCATCCTCAGGGGAATAGACCTGCAACTGGGGGCAGGAGAGGTGCATGCAATCATGGGACCGAACGGTTCCGGGAAAAGTACGCTTTCTTACGTCCTGGCAGGCCGTGACGGTTTTAACGTGACCCGGGGCGACGTGCACTACCGTGGCGAAAACCTGCTGAATATGGATACCGAAACGCGTGCCCGCAAGGGTGTGTTCCTGGCCATGCAGTACCCGGTTGAACTGCCGGGAGTCAACAACATGACTTTCCTGCGCGAATCATTGAACGCGATCCGCTGCGCACGCGGTGAATGTGATATTGACAGCGTCGACTTTGCCCGCCTGGCCCGGCAAAAGGCAGAACAGCTTGGTCTGGAACCGGAGTTGCTGAAACGCAGTGTCAATACGGGTTTCTCGGGTGGTGAGAAAAAACGCAACGAGATACTGCAAATGGCCTTGCTGGAGCCATCGCTGGCGATACTTGACGAGACTGATTCCGGAC
>JALVCM010000076.1 GCA_027010005.1 Thiohalobacter sp. | reverse complement strand
GTGGCAGGCCATGGTGGATAACAATGCGTTGATGGCTTCCTCGATACGCTGACTGCTGCCGTGGGTATTGATGTCGGACAGGACATCGCGCACCAGCGCCTCGACGTCACCCGTGGCCAGCAGGGTCGGCACCTGGCGCACGACCAGTTGCTCGGGACCCTGGCGGTCGATGTCAAAACCCAGCGCGGCAAACCAGTCGCGATGCGTTTCAGCCAGTTCCGCCTCGGCCTGGCTGACGGCCAGGCTCAGCGGGACCAGCAGTGGCTGGGAACGGATACCCTGTTCCGCGAAACCGGTTTTGAGGTGCTCATAGGTAATGCGTTCGTGGGCCGCGTGCATATCCACCAGCACCAGGCCCTGTGCGTTCTCGGCCAGAATATAGATACCTTTCAGTTGCGCCAGGGCAAAACCCAGCGGGGGAATATCGGCAGGCTCAGTATCGGGAATGGCTTGTGCTGAAGACACTGATGCCAGCGCGGCACCGCCCGCTGTGCCATGCAGTCGCTCATACTGCTCGACCTGCTCGGCGACCTGTAAGGGAAATCCACCCTGGCCGGGCACTGCACCCGCCACGTAACCCTGCCCCGAGCCGGGCAGTGGCCGCACCGGTTGTGGCGCCAGCTGGTCGTCGGCCGGGCGCAGGTCAGCCAGTACATCGTGCAAGGTCCGAAACAGGAAGTCGTGTACCAGTCGCGATTCGCGGAATCGTACCTCGGACTTGGCCGGGTGTGCATTCACGTCCACGGTCTTTGGATCCAGTTCGAGGAACAACACAAAGGCCGGGTGGCGTCCGTGGAACAACACGTCCTGATAGGACTGGCGGACCGCGTGTGCCAGCAGCTTGTCGCGCACGGCGCGCCCGTTAACAAAAAAGAACTGCAAATCCGCCTGGCTGCGGGAAAAGGTCGGCTGGGCGATCCAGCCGTACAGGCGCAGCCCGGCCGCTTCATGTTCAATGCGCAACACCTGGTCGGCAAAGGCACTGCCCAGCAGGGTGCGCAGTCGTTGCAGTTGTGCCGGCTCGCCTGCCCCGGCGCGCAGGTGGTATTGCGGTTTGCGGTTTTTACGGACTGTCAACTCGATATCCGGCCGGCTCAGGGCAATACGCTGAACCACTGCATCGAGGTATTTCTGCTCGGTATTTTCCGTGCGCAGGAACTTGCGCCGTGCAGGGACATTGAAAAACAGGTCACGCACTTCAATCGTGGTGCCGGGCGGGTGGGCCACCGGTTCGGGTGCGCCCGTCATCTCGCGGCCATCGCCACGCACCTGGTAGCCGCTGTCACTGTCACTGCGACGTGACTGCACCAGCAGGCGCGACACGGAAGCGATACTGGGCAGGGCTTCACCACGAAACCCCAGGCTCATCACCTGCTCGAGGTCTTCCAGTGAAGCGATCTTGCTGGTGGCATGACGCGACAGGGCCAGCCCCAGGTCGTCGGGGTGAATGCCGTGCCCGTTATCGCGCACGCGGATCAGGCGCTTGCCGCCTTCCTCGATATCCACCTCGATACGGGTCGCACCGGCATCGAGACTGTTCTCCAGCAACTCTTTCAATACCGAGGCCGGACGCTCGATGACCTCGCCGGCGGCGATCTGGTTGATTAACTGGGGTTCGAGGGCATGAATACGCATGCCGGAATGGTACCGTGAAATACGCCGCCGGGGCGAACCGTAATGCTTAGGGCTAGCCGCCTTTCGAGGGTATCTTCAGTACATTGCCGACCAGCAGGCGGTCACCCTTGAGGCGGTTGCTGCTGCGCAGGGAATTCATGCTCACGCCGTAGCGCTGGGCGATGTGGCTTAGTGTATCGCCGCGGCGCACCACGTGACGACGCGGTGTCTTGCCCGCTGCCAGCCGTGTACCCGCCGGCGGGTTGGAGGTGAAATAGCGGCGCACCCCCCTGAAGATGGCAGTCGCGACTTTTTGCTGATGCTTGCGGTTGCGCAGGCGATTTTCCTCGGAAGGATTGGAGATAAACGCGGTCTCCACCAGCATGGAGGGAATATCGGGGGATTTCAGCACCACAAAACCGGCGTGCTGCACCTGCCGCTTGTGCACCTTGCCGAGCTTCTTGAGTTCCGACAGCACGTTACTGGCTGCACCTGTGCTGGTCTCCAGCGTGGCGGTCTGTGCCAGGTCCAGCAACACCTCGGCCAGCAGGTCGTCCTTGTCGTCCAGGCTGACGCCCCCCACCAGGTCGGCAGCATTTTCACGCGCCGCCAGCCAGCGAGCCATCTCCGAGGAGGCACCACGCCGCGACAGCACATATACCGAGGACCCGTGCACGCGGCGGTCACGGAAGGCATCGGCATGAATGGAAATAAACAGGTCGGCGCGATGCTTGCGCGCCTTGTCAATACGTTTGCGCAGGCCCACGTAGTAATCGCCGTTTCGCACCAGCACAGCTTTCATGCCTGGCTCTTTGTCAATCAACGCCGCCAGCTTGCGTGCGATACCCAGCACAACATCTTTCTCTCGCGTTCCCTTGCGGCCGCGTGCACCGGGATCTTCGCCACCATGACCGGCATCGACAGCAATCACCAGGTCACGCAGACGGGTGGGCTTGGTAATGGCCTTGGCGGTTTTGGGTTGACGTTTGCCGGCCTTGCCAGCGCCAAACAGGTCAATGACCAGCCGGTGACCGTATTGGTCATTGGGCTTGAGCACGAAGCTCTTGGGCTTGACCGGGCCGGCAAGATCCAGCACCAGGCGCAGATCATCTTTATTACGCGAGCCGCTGCGCAATCCCTTGACCACGCCACTCGCCTGTAACTGTTTCACCAGTGCCTTGTCGACACTGGCATGCTTCAGATCGACCACCAGCCGGTCCGGTCCCTTGAGAGTAAACAGCTGGTGTTCGACCGGGCCGGTTACATCAAAAACGACTCGCGTGCTGTCAGGCGCCGCCCACAGCCGTACGCCATTGACCTGCAATGAACCGGCATTCGCGACAGATGTCAGTAGCAAAAACAGCAGCAGGCCGAAACGCTTCACTTTTCTTCTTCCTTCCGGTCAATTAAGCGGCATGTTACAAAGATATAGCGCATTCCGGGTATAAATTCAACAAATCTCTTTAAATGTCACCAGGATAGGCCTGAAACTTAGTAATTCAAGTGAAGCATTGAGCGAAGCAGTCCATGAATGTTGGTTTTTCACCACAGAATATTTGGATATTTGGGGTCAGAGTAAAAACTCTTGGATGAGTGTTTTGGATTAAATACTGGTTACAAGTTTTTACTCTGACCCCAAATATCCCAAATATCCCATCATTGCGAGCGCAGCGCGGCAATCTCTTTAACTCCTGCGCCAGACTGACGGAGATTACCGCGCTGCGCTCGCAATGACGGGCATCAGAGACAATGGGCCACCTGTTCGCCACGCGGTGAAAGTGCTTCCAGCAGCAGCCGTCGGCCCTGTCCTTCCACGCTCAGGTAAATATTCATATCCGGCTCCGGCAGCATGCCTTCACCGCGTTGTGGCCACTCGATCAGGCATACACTTTCACCATCGAACAGGTCACGCAACCCGATCCACTCCAGTTCTTCCGGATCGGCCAGGCGATAGAGGTCAAGGTGATAGAGGTTTCCCTGCCCGGTTTCGTACGGCTCGATCAGGGCATAGGTCGGGCTTTTTACCGGGCCCTGGTGGCCCAGTCCGCGCAGGTAACCGCGCACCAGCGTGGTCTTGCCGGCACCGAGATCCCCGTGCAGGAACATCACCAGCCCGGGCTGCTGGCAGGCGGCCAGGCGGCGACCCAGGGATTCCGTGGCTTCGGCATCGTCCAGGTGAAACTCAATTCCGGCCATTAAGTGCCTCGCGCAACAATGGCATGAGATCGCCGGCCAGCAGCCCCCGCTCGCCACCCGCTGCAGCGGCCCGGTCAGCGGCGTGGGCATGCAGGCAGACCGCAGCACGCGCTGCGTCACCTGCCGTCAGCCCCTGTGCCAACAGGGCGCCAAGCACACCACTGAGCACATCGCCCATGCCGCCGCTGGCCATGCCGGGGTTACCGGCAGCACAGACCGCGGGCAGGCCGCCATCACCTGTCAGGGTACCCGCACCTTTCAATATCACCGTGCCGCCAAATTTTTCACGCAGTGATTCCAGTGCGCCAAACCGGTCCTGCTGGATCGCTACGGTAGCCGTGCCGAGCAGGCGTGCGGCTTCTCCGGGGTGCGGGGTCAGTACCCAGTTATCACGTTTCAGGGGATCACGCGCCAGCAGGTTGAGGGCATCGGCATCCACCACCAGGGGCAGTGTCGTATCCAGTACCCGTTCAAACAGTTGCCTCGACCAGGGTGACTGCCCGAGACCGGGACCGATTACCACGACACTGGCCTGCTGCAGTAAGGGTGCCAGGTCTTCACTGCGCATTACGGCACGCACCATGATTTCCCAGCGACCGGCATTCAGTCCGTTGGCGTTGTCGCGATGTGTCGCCACGGACACCAGTCCTGCACCACACCGCGCGGCGGCCTCGGCAGCGAGGCGTGCCGCACCCGGCATGCCGGCGCCGCCGCCAACCACCAGCACATAACCGAAATCGCCCTTGTGGCTGCTGCGCGCACGTGGCACGGCAAGTGGCCCGAGTGGCGGCTGCTCCAGCAGGCAGGCATGTGCCGGCTGCCGTTCATAGACGGCTGCCGGAACGTCGAGGTCAGCAAATTCAACAATACCCGTACAATCCACCCCACGCGCGGTATACAGGCCGCGCTTGCGACCAATAAAGGTCACGGTGCGCTGCGCCTGCACGGCAATCCCGCAGACACTCCCGGTATCTGCATCCAGGCCGCTGGGAATGTCGACGGCCAGCACCGGTCCCGGCTGCCCGTTCAGTAATTCGATGGCCTGTCGCCAGCGCCCTTCCACGGCACGCGTCAGGCCGGTGCCGAGCAGGGCATCCACCTGCAGGGGCGCCATACGCAGTTCAC
>JALVCM010000075.1 GCA_027010005.1 Thiohalobacter sp. | reverse complement strand
GGCCCGACGTGGCGAAACGCAACAAGAAAACCCCCGACTTTGAAACCGCCCTCGCGGAACTGGAAAGCCTGGTCGAAAAAATGGAACAGGGCGACCTGAGCCTCGACGAGTCACTCAAACAGTTCGAGCGCGGCGTTGAGCTGACACGCGCCTGCCAGACCGCACTCAAGGAAGCCGAACAGAAAGTACAGATCCTGCTGGAAAAGGACGGCCAGGCCGAACTTGAGCCTTTCCAAAGTGACACAGACGCCGACTGACCTGAAGGGTTTCCTGGCCGACTGCCAACAGCGCGTGGAAACAGCGCTGCAGCAATTCCTTCCAGGTGAACACACCCTTCCTCCACAACTCCACGCTGCCATGCGCTATGCCGTGCTGGACGGGGGAAAACGGATTCGCCCGGTCCTGGTCTACGCCGCCGGCCACGCACTGGGCACCACGGGCAGGCAACTCGATGTCGCCGCCTGTGCTATCGAGTGTATCCACGTCTACTCGCTGATTCACGACGACCTGCCGGCCATGGACGATGACGACCTGCGGCGTGGCAAACCCAGCTGTCACAAAGCGTTTGGCGAGGCACAGGCCATCCTGGCCGGTGACGCCCTGCAGGCCCAGGCCTTTTACCTGCTGGCGCACGCGGACATGGGCAATCTCCCCGCGCAACGGCGGCTGGTGATGATCGAACAGCTGGCGCTGGCGTCCGGCTCGCGCGGCATGGTCGGTGGGCAGGCCATTGACCTGGCTTCCGTGGGCAAAACGCTGGATATCGCCGAACTCGAAGACATGCATATCCACAAGACCGGCATGCTGATCCGTGCGGCGGTGCTGCTGGGCGCGTTGTGTGCCGAAAATCTCGATGAGGCCGTCAAACGCGCGCTCGACCACTACGGGAAATACATCGGCCTGGCGTTCCAGGTGCAGGACGATATCCTGGATGTCACCGGCAACACCGAACAACTGGGCAAGCAGGCCGGTGCAGATCATGCCCTGGACAAACCCACCTACCCCGCCCTGCTGGGGCTGGCCGGCGCCCGGGAACGTGCGCGGGAGCTGCACGAAGCTGCCCTCGAGGCGCTGTCCGGCCTGGACGACCGCGCCGACCCGCTGCGCTGGATTTCGCAATATATCGTGGAGCGCAGTGCCTGAAACCGGCTGATTTGCTTGCCTCGCTGCCCGCCAGCACCGATAATCCCAGCTTCCCTGCCGTACAGTCTCACATGAAAACGACCAACCCGGACAGCCTGCTGACCCAAATCGACTCCCCCGCCGATCTACGCGCCCTCGACATGGCCCAGTTGCGCGCACTGGCACGTGAATCACGCCAGTTCATGATTGACTCGGTCTCGGCGACCGGCGGCCACCTGGCAGCCAACCTCGGTACCGTGGAACTGACGCTGGCCCTGCACTATGTCTTCAATACGCCGGACGACAAGCTGGTGTGGGACGTGGGCCACCAGAGCTACCTGCACAAGATCATCACCGGCCGCCGCGATCAGATGAGCAGCATCCGCCAGAAGGACGGGCTGGCCGGATTTCCCAAGCGCGACGAAAGCCCCTACGACGCCTTCGGTGTCGGGCATTCCAGCACCTCGATCAGCGCCGCACTGGGCATGGCGATTGCCGCCACGCAACAGGGCAGCAACCGGCGTGTGGCGGCTATTATCGGTGATGGCGCCATGACCGCCGGGCAGGCCTTCGAGGCGCTCAACCACGCCGGTACGCTGGACGCCAACCTGATCGTGGTGCTGAACGATAACGATATGTCGATTTCGCCCAACGTCGGTGGCCTGTCCAACTACCTGGCGCGCATTCTGTCCGGCCGCACCTACGCTACCATGCGCGAGGGCAGCAAGAAGGTCCTGCAGAATATGCCCACGGTGTGGGAACTGGCGCGGCGCGCCGAGGAACACATGAAGGGCATGGTGATCCCCGGCACCCTGTTCGAGGAACTCGGCTTCAATTACATCGGTCCCATCGACGGTCACGATCTGGATGCCGTGGTGGCCACCCTGCGCAATGTCCGCCTGCTCAAGGGCCCGCAGTTGCTGCACGTCGTCACCCGCAAGGGCAAGGGCTATGCCCCGGCGGAAAAAAATCCCTGCAAGTTCCACGGTATCGGCAAGTTCGACCCGGAAACCGGTGAAAGTCAGGGCAGTGGCGCACCTGCCGGCAAGACCTATACCCGGGTATTCTCTGACTGGATCTGTGACATGGCGCGCGCCGACGGCAAACTGGTCGGCATCACCCCGGCGATGCGCGAAGGCTCGGGGCTAGTGGCGTTTTCCGAACAGTTTCCACAGCGCTATTTTGATGTCGGCATTGCCGAGCAGCACAGTATCACGCTGGCGGCCGGGCTGGCCTGCGAAGGCATCAAACCGGTGGTGGCTATCTACTCCACGTTCCTGCAGCGTGCCTACGACCAGCTGATTCACGATGTCGCCCTGCAAAACCTGCCCGTCCTGTTCGCCATTGACCGGGGCGGGCTGGTCGGTGCGGATGGACCGACCCACTCCGGTAATTTCGACCTGAGTTTCCTGCGCTGCATACCCAACATGCTGCTGATGGCGCCGGCCGATGAAAATGAGTGCCGCAAGATGCTGTCAACCGGTTTCCGGCACGATGGGCCGGCGGCTGTTCGCTACCCGCGGGGGACCGGACCGGGTGTGGAAGTCGATAGCGGCCTGGACACTCTGGAAATCGGTAAGGCCTGTGTCTGCCGCGAAGGCAAGGATGTCGCCCTGCTGGCCTTTGGCAGTACGCTGGCCGCCGCCCTGGAAGCCGGGGAAAAACTGGACGCCACTGTGGTCAACATGCGCTTCATCAAACCGCTGGATGAAGCCTGCGTATGTGAACTGGCGGGCAATCACCGTATGCTGGTAACACTGGAAGACAATGCCGTGAGTGGCGGCGCCGGCACTGCGGTCGCCGAAGCGCTGGCCGCACACGACGTCACTATCCCCTTGACTCACCTTGGGATTCCGGATCATTTCATCGAACACGCCAGCCGCGAGGAACAGCTCGCTGAATGCGGCCTGGATGCCGACAGTATTTACCACAGGATCCAGCGGGAACTGGCAGCGCGAATTGCAACGCTGCGCGCGGTCGACTAAAATCCTACCTTTTCAGTCAGGAATTAGTGTGGCTGCCTGTTATACACTGAAAATTGTGACGGACTTCGCCTCCGCGCATACCCTGCGCGACTACCCGGGTGCCTGTGCGCGTATGCACGGTCACAACTGGAAAGTCGAAGCCGAAGTGCGCGCCGGTTCACTGGACGAGATTGGCATGGGCGTGGACTTCAAGGTGATCAAGCAGGCCACCCGGGACATTGCCGCCAGGCTGGACCACCGCTACCTGAATGAGCTGGAACCGTTTACGGAAATTAACCCGACAGCCGAACATATCGCTGCCTTTTTCTACCGCGAACTGTCGACGCAACTGAACAACGAACGCATCCGTGTTCACGCTGTCACGCTATGGGAAACCGAGCGTGCCTGTGTACGTTACACCGAGGACGAATCATGAGTAAACCAACGGCCGCAACCGTCAACAACACCATTGCTGACGTGCAGAACAGCGCCGACACCCGCCACATTGCCATCGACAAGGTGGGTATCAAGGACATTCGTCACCCGGTGCGGGTTAAAGACCGTAGCGAAGGCGATCAACACACCATCGCCAACTTCAACATGTACGTGAACCTGCCGCACAACTTCAAGGGCACACATATGTCGCGCTTCGTGGAGATTCTTAACCTGCACGAACGTGAAATCAGTGTCGAATCCTTCAAGGAAATGCTGGGCGAAATGGCAGAGCGGCTGGAAGCCGAGGCTGGTCATATCGAAATGACCTTCCCCTACTTTATTAACAAAACAGCACCGGTTTCCGGCGTACAGAGCCTGCTCGATTACGAAGTCTCTTTCATCGGCGAGATCCGTGATGGTTCACCGGAAATGAAGATCAAGGTGATTGCACCTGTGACCAGTCTGTGCCCCTGCTCCAAGAAGATCTCTGACCGTGGTGCCCATAACCAGCGCTCGCACGTCACCGTTACTGCGACCACGCGTGACTTCGTGTGGATCGAGGAACTGATTGAACTGATCGAATCACAGGCATCCAGCGAACTGTACGGCCTGCTCAAACGGCCCGACGAAAAGTATGTCACCGAAAAGGCCTACGACAACCCCAAGTTTGTGGAAGATATGGTGCGCGATATCGCCGCTACACTGAATGCAGATGACCGTATCAGCGCCTATATCGTGGAATCCGAGAACTTCGAGTCCATCCACAACCACTCAGCCTATGCACTGATCGAACGTGACAAGGAAAAGGACCAGCTGGTCGATGGCTGATCACCGAAAACGTTAAACGTTCAGGCTACGCCTGCGAACAACCAGGCAACCCCGCCCGCAAACAGCACCGGTGGTAATAACCGGTTGCGCGGCAACTGCTCAAGCAGTTTCAGTATGACCAGCCCAAGGAAAATACAGAAAATGTAAACCGGTACCACCCGGAAAGATGTCAGGTGATAGACATCCGTGGGCAGATAGTACGCATAATAGCGATCCATCAGTTGCAGGAACAAAAGATTACCTGCGACCTCGAAGACAAAAGGCGCTTCGAAACTGATAATCAGGGCTTTGGTACCGGTGCTGTTCCAGTGCACTCCCAGTTTCTGATCCAGCGACTGGCGGGTGAAATACAGATGTATACCGTAGGCAGTCCACACAATCACCGCCAGTGCCGAAACATTACTATCGTGCAGCGGAAAGACATGATATTCCCACAGCTTGCTGCCAAACAACTGTTCATAAAACGGGTTGATGACTGATTCGGCCACGACTGCAAGCAGAAGGACAGAAGATGCTGTCAGCGCAAGCCGGTAACTGTCAACAACCAGCCGACCACCCAGCAACTGGCGGTTAATGGTGAACGAGGCCGCTACCAG
>JALVCM010000074.1 GCA_027010005.1 Thiohalobacter sp. | reverse complement strand
ATTTCCGGTACAGGCCCCGTCATCCCGGCGCAGGTCCCGTCATCCCGGCGCAGGCCGGGATCCAGTACCTTCAACATGGATGCCGGCCTGCGCCGGCATGACGGGCCGGTTGTTTGACCTCGGCGCTTTTCTGGAAGCGCCGGGGTTTTTTTATGGCAGGATAGATATCGATGAGTCTCGTATGGCAAAAGCAGGCAGACGGCGTGGACTACCAGGTACGCCGGGCCGGGCGCACCCTGCGCCTGTACACCAACGGTGTGTTCCACAGCCAGTACAACCCCGCGCGCCCGGTCACCGGCAGCGTGTGGGACCTGTTGCTGGTGCCGGCTTTCTTTTATCCGCCCGCTGAACTGCAGCGTATCCTGGTACTGGGCGTCGGTGGCGGTGCTGTAATCCAGAACCTGCGCCGCTTTGTGCAGCCACAGCAGATCGTCGGTGTGGAGCTGAACCCGGTGCACCTGTCCGTCGCGGAGCGTTACTTTGGTGTACACGGTGACGATGTGCAGCTGGTCGAGGCCGATGCCATCGAGTGGGTCCGCCAGTACCGGGGGCCGGCCTTCGACCTGATTATCGATGACCTGTTCGGCGAAGTGGACGGTGAGCCGCAGCGCGCCATTTATGCCGACGGCAAATGGGTACGCGCACTGCTGGCACTGCTGAGCGGTGACGGCGCCATCGTCAGTAATTTTGCCTCGGACCTCGAACTGCAGGTTTCCGCCTACGTGGCACAGGCGTCCGTCCGTAACCGTTTTGTGACGGGCTTCAACCTGACCACCTCGCAGAACTACAATAACGTGGGTGTATTCCTGCGCCGCGCCGCCACCACCCGCCAGCTGCGCGAGCGGCTGGCGGGAATCGCTGAACTGAACCCGCGCCGACGCAACGGCCTGTCCTACCGGATACGGACCCTGTTTGAGTAACCGACCATGAGCGAAGAGACACCGAAGTACAGCAACACCGACCTGCTGCAACAAACCGCACGCATCAGCTGGCAGGAACTCGAACGGCACTTTGCCCGGGGTGTGGTGCTGCAGGTCGACCCGATGCTGGACCTGGTGGAGGTCGCGACCCGCTTCGCCAACGACGATCGCGAGACCGTCGAGGCCTGGCTGACCTCGGGGCAGGTACGGCACCTCCCGGACGATGTTGCGCGCGACTGGCATGCCCGGGATTCCGAATTATGGGCAGCAGTCGTTGCACCCTGGATTGTGGTGCAGGAACGTGAAACTCACCCGGACGCCGGTTAGCGAACCTTTGGTCAACGCCTGTGCCGTCATCCCGGTGCAGGTACATACCGTCATCCCGGCGCAGGCCGGGATCCAGTGTCTTCAAATAACATGGATTCCGGCCTGTGCCGGAATGACGAACGACTCAGGTAAGGTTTGCTATGGATGTGTCAGCATTTCGGCGCAAAAACCCCGGTTGAGTTATCCACAAATTCTGTGGATAACTCTGTGGAGTATTTAGTGAAAAAACCCCTTATGTACGTTTATTACAGTTCGAGCGTTAAATCGGTCAAAAAGTAATCAATTTGTAATCTATTTATAAAACAATTGGTTGTAAAGCTATATTTAGGTATGACAGAAAGTCAGGAAGGTTTGGTGCTACAAATTTCAGTTCCCTCATCTTGCTGTGTATAACATAACACTTATATACGGGAGGGATAGACGCCCGTACAGGCTTGCGGGAAGGCATTGTCATAAAACTGACGGCCTGCTGCCAGCGTTGTACAGGGCCTTCAGGCCGCGTACCTTGGGACCGGCTTGAGCAGATCGGGAAGGGTTTATGGGTGTATCGATATACGGGTTGATGGGGGATGGCGGCCGCGGGGTGGTAAAGCAAATCTTTGCCGTCGTCTACGCGCCCAAAAAGAAAAAGCGCCTGCCGGCCTCCTGTGTCCAGCCGATGGACTCGGAGTCGGCGGCCCTCGAAGCCTCCGACCCGGAGCGCAAGCGCCACGCCGCGGTGGTGGCCGGGCCGTCCACCTCATCGGAAAGCCAGCAGATCTACTATCTGGTGCGCTGGCTGAACTGATTCGGCTGGAACGCCGTGTCGAATTTTGTTCAGTCCTCCAGCGGTTGTTTGATACTCACGGCACCACGCAAATCCCCCACCTTGTAGCCCACGGCACGGTCGTGTGGGTACAGGGCCTCGAGCCGGGCACGCACCGGCCCGGCGATCTGGCCGCTATTGCCGTGGCAGGCCAGACATTGTGGTGCGACACCGATGGCTTTCATAAAGCGCAGTGACTTGCCGGCCGGCTCATCGACGACTTCGTAGTACACCATATCCCTGTACTTTTCACCCTTCGAGGCGCGTTCCTCGAAAGCCTTTAATACCTTTTGTTCCCAGGCATCCGGTGTGCCCAGCATCGGGTTGCGAACCCGGGTGCCTACACGGGTGACTTTCCAGCCCTTCTCCAGAGAGAGCCGGTTGGCGATACGCGGTGCCGCATCCTGGCAGACCGTCAGTGCCGCAACCGGGCCACCGGCCTGCATTTCCTTTTTCATCGTGCCACCGAGCTGGTGGAGGAATTCACCGGTCGTTTGCCGGGCCGCTGCCACGCGGGCCTGGATGTCGGCAGTTTCATCGCTGGCGGGTGCGGCATGGAGCATGGTGACGGTGGTGAGGCCCAGCAGTGCCGTGGTGAGTGTCTGTCGCAGGATTATTGTGTTCATGTTCACTCTCCTGATCATCAGATGGTGCGGTCAATGTAATGCAGGAAAGCGTACACTGTTTCGAAGAGGACAAAACCTCAAAACCTCGCGGTATTTCCTGTCGGCACACTTGATCTATATCATGGCGTCCTGGACTGTCAGGGGTAACTCTGCGCCTTTGCGCAGATTTCAGGAGACGAGTCGGGTGCTGCAAATCAAAGAGAATAAGCCACGTGGTGTGGCCTGGTTACGGCTCGGGTTCAGGCCGTTCTTCCTGGCCGCGATGGCCTTCGGTGCCATCGCCATGCTGGCCTGGCTGGTTGTGTTCGGGGATTACAGTGAACTGCCGCTGGCGGGACTTACCGACATGGCCTGGCACGGCCACGAGATGATATACGGTTACAGTATGGCCGTGATTGCCGGCTTCCTGTTGACCGCGGTGCGCAACTGGACCGGTGTGGCCACGCTACGCGGCATGCCGCTGTTATTGTTATTCCTGAGCTGGCTGGCGGCGCGGTTGATACTGACACTGGGAGATGCGGCCTGGCTGTACTATGCCGCGGCCTTCGACCTGTTGTTCAACACCGGCTTCCTGGTGGCCATTGCAATCCCCGTGCTGCGTACCCGCGGCTGGGCGCAGACACCTATCCTGCTGAAAGCAGCCCTGATGGCGGGCAGCAACCTGCTGTTCTACCTCGGGGCGGGAGGGGTGATGGCGTCCGGTATCACCATTGGGCTGTTCTCCGGGCTGTACCTGATACTGGCACTGATCCTGATGCTGAGCCGGCGCGTGCTGCCGTTCTTTATCGAGCGCGGTGTGGGTTACCCGGTGCAGCTGACCAATCGCAAATGGCTGGATATCAGCAGCGTGGTACTGTTCGTGGTGTTCTGGCTGGCGGACATCTTTCGCCCGGACAGTCTTCCGGTCAGCCTGCTGGCCATTGCGTTACTGGGGCTGCACGCCATGCGCTGGGTGGGCTGGCATACGCCTGGTATCTGGAAAAAACCATTGCTCTGGTCACTGTACCTTGCCTACGGCTCCATTATCGTCGGTTTTGCACTGAAAGCCGCCGTCTATTTCCTGAACCTTTCTCCCTACCTGGCATTACACGCCTTCTCCGTTGGTGGCATTGGCCTGATGACGGCCGGGATGATGGCGCGCGTTGCGCTGGGGCATACCGGCCGGGACATTATGCACCCGCCGTCTGTCGTAACACCGGTGTTCCTGTTGCTGGTCGCGGCGGCGTTGGTGCGTGTCGCACTGCCGATGATCGATGTCGGGCATTACCGCCTGTGGGTGGTGGTATCACAGAGTCTGTGGATCGTGGCATTCAGTGTCCTCGCACTACGCTATCTGCCGATCCTCATACAATCGCGGATTGACGGCCAGGACGGCTGAGGGCTATGGCGAAACCGCAGATACTGTCGGTTGTCGAGTCACCCGCACACCCGAACTTCTCGGCGTTATACCGGCGCCTGGGGTTCGACGAGATCAAACTCAACTCGCAGCGCAAGGCCATCGGTCAGCTGAAAAAATCAAAACCGGACTTCCTGGTGGCCGAGTTCAATTACGGGTATGCCAACAACTACGCCGGCGTCAACGTCAGCAACCTGGATACCCTGCTGGCCAGCCTGCGCCGCTATTCACCGGACACCCGTGTCATCGTGCTGGTGGAAAAGGCCGAACGGCAGTACGTGGACAAGCTGGCGGCCCTGTTCCCGCTCTACGAAGTCCTGGTGCTGCCGGTCACACCGCAACAGATGACCGCGGTCCTGGCAGAAGACAACGACACAGACTGAGGTGTGCTACGCGCCCTTGTTGCCAAGCCGTTCACGCAGCTCTTCCAGTTCATCCTTCGCCACCTCGCAGACCGATGCATCACTGTCTTCGGTCATGGCCTGTAACCGTTCGGCGGCCTGCGGCAGACCGCTGAGCATCAGAAAGTGGGCGGCATCGGTGCGTATACGCGGGTCATCGTGCCGGCTCAGTTCGAGCAGCGCCGGCAGCTTTTCCTGCAAGGCAGGATCGTCCTGCAGGTCTTCCAGTACCGCACTGATACCAATACGCACCGTCAGTTCAGTGTCCGGGTTGCCGGCCAGTTGCAACAGTACAGCGAGGATCCCGGGGTTATGGCGGACAGCGCTGATGACCTTGCCCAGTTGGCCGTCCCTCAGCAGCGCGGAAAACCCCTCGGCCAGACCGGCGTCAGAGCCAGCGCGTTGTGCCCACTCCGCCAGCTCGGCGGGAGCGTGCAGGCCTTCCAGCTCAAAGTCACCGATACGGATCCAC
>JALVCM010000073.1 GCA_027010005.1 Thiohalobacter sp. | reverse complement strand
GACTGGCCAGTATGGCATCTGCAATAGCGTGCAGTGCGGTATCTCTGGCACCGGTTTCAGCACGGCTGAGCACGCGCGCAGCGGCCCGTGCCTGGCGACCAAGCGTTTGCATGTAGGCAGGAATATCAAATTGTTCAGTTTGCGCGGTTTCAGTCATAACCCGGGATCCCAGTTGGGCGGATCGGCGCACGACCCGCCAGTCGAAGTGCCAATTGTAACAGTTCATCCCAGGCACTGCCCGCCGCGCGGCCCTTGATCACCCGGTCGATCAGGGCACAGCGCTGCAGCATGGCCCACCACTGGCGGCCACGGATACGCTGTAAAACCCCGCTGACGAGGGGTTTTCGCTTGTCCCAGACGCGCCGTGCCGCCATTGCCTGTGCCGGCGGGGTCCCGGTCTGGATATCGCGCGCCATGCCCGCCAGGGCACGTATCTCGCGTGCCAGCGCCCACAGCACCAGCACCGGGTCCACGCCCTCGGCGCGAAGCCCGCTCAGCATCCGCTGGGTATGCGCGGCATCACCGGCCATTGCCGTATCCACCAGCCCATAGATGTCATAGCGGGCACTGTCCGTCACCAGCGACTCGATGTCTTCCAGCGTAACCTCACCGGGACCATGCAGCAGGAACAGTTTCTCGATCTCCTGATCAGCGGCGAGCAGGTTGCCCTCCACGCGATCGGCCAGCAGTTGCAGGGCCTCGCGCCCGGCGTGCATGTCATGACGGCGCATGCGTGCATCGATCCAGCCCGGCAACTCACGCAGACCCACCGGCCATACCGGCACACTGACACCGGCCTTTTCCAGTGCCTGCACCCACTTGCTGCGACGCGCGGCCGGCTCCAGCTTGCCGGAGACAATCAACAGGACGGTGTCTTCCGGTGGGCGTTCGGCATAGTCGCGCAGCACCTGCGCGCCCTGCCGCCCCGGCTTGCCGGTGGGCAGGCGCAACTCCATCAGGCGCTGCTCGGAAAACAGGGAAAGGCTGTCACTTGCCGCCAGCAGGCTGTCCCAGTCAAACCCGGCCTCGACACTGAACACCTGGCGGTCGGCAAACCCCTGTGCACGGGTCGCGGCACGCACCGTATCGGCACACTCGTTGACCAGCAGCGTTTCATCACCATAGATGAAATAAACCGGCGCCAGCCCCTTGCCAAGCTGCGTTGCTAATTGATCAGGGCGCAGCTGGCTCATGTGCCTGCAGGCTGGTACGGATACGGGTGATAATCTGGCGGGCAAGGGAGCGGCGCATCTGGTTGCGCAACTCGTCGATTTCCGACACCTTGCCGAGCAGCTGGTTTTCATCGAAGACCAGGTCACGGGTCAGGCGCAGGGTTTGTGGCTCCAGGAGAACTCGCCCCCTGTTGTCCTGCAGCGAGAACGTTACTTCCTCGAACAGTTCGTATTCACTGGCCTTTCCACCGCGCCCCACTGACAATACACGCCGCTGTGAGCGCTCGTTATCCAGCCTCAGGATGGCTGTTGCTTCATCGGCCTGTGTGGTAATACGGGCACCGGAGGATTCCAGCTCAATACGTAATGCAGCAGCGACACCCTCCCAGGGGTCCCCGGCCTGCAGCAACGTGGATTTGAGTACCGCCGGTAATTCGACACTGCCGCGCAACTGGAAGCCGCAGGCAGACAGCAGTGCCGTCACAAGAATGACCAGGGCGGCTATAGCGGCAGGTAAACGCTGGCTTATCGACATGACATTACCCCACGACCAGGTTAACCAGTCTTCCCGGCACGACAATCTGCTTGCGCAAGGCCTTGCCTTCCACAAAACGCTGCACATTGGGCGCCTCCATGGCGGTGCTGATGATACTGTCATTATCGGCATCAGCCGGCACAGTGATCTTGCCACGCATTTTTCCGTTGACCTGGACAATCAGTTGCACACAGTCCTGCACCAGCGCACTGGCGTCAGCCTCCGGCCAGCGTGCATCGACGACCGGGGTATCTTCGTGGCCCAGCGCTTCCCATAATACCTGGGCGATATGCGGGACAATCGGTGACAACATCAGGACAGAAGCCTCCAGTGCCTCCTGTATCAGTGCACGTCCCCTGTCGGAAGTATCGCTAAATTTACCCACTTCGTTGAGCAACTCCATGTTGGCGGCAATCGCTGTATTAAACGTATAACGTCGCCCGACATCATCACCGACTTTCCTGATGGTCTCGTGCAACTTGAAGCGGAAAGCCTTCTGCGACTCGTCGAGTCCATCGGTACCCGGTACGACTGTGGTACCTGATGACACGTGCCGGTAGACCGCCTTCCACAGGCGATTGAGGAAACGCGATGCACCTTCCACGCCGGAATCCGACCATTCCAGTGACTGTTCCGGTGGCGCGGCAAACATCATGAACAGGCGCACGGTGTCCGCACCATACTGGTCGATGAGCGACTGCGGGTCCACCGTGTTGCCCTTTGACTTGGACATCTTCGCACCATCCTTGTTGACCATACCCTGGGTCAACAGGTGTGTGAACGGTTCATCATGTTTGACCAGGCCAAGGTCACGCATCAGCTTGTTGAAGAACCGCGCATACAACAGGTGCAACACGGCGTGCTCGATACCGCCAACATACTGGTCAACCGGTGACCAGTAATCTACACGCGAATCCAGCATGCGGTCTTTCGCATCCGGACAAGTGTAGCGGGCGTAGTACCAGGAGGATTCGAAGAAGGTATCGAAGGTATCGGTCTCGCGCTCGGCCTTGCCGCCACATACCGGGCAGTCCACATCGATAAAATTCCGATCCGATTTCAGCGGTGAGCCACTGCCCTCGATCACCACGTCACGTGGCAGCTCGACCGGTAGCTGGTCTTCCGGTACCGGCACCGAACCACAGGACGGACAGTTGATCATGGGAATCGGGCAGCCCCAGTAACGCTGCCGTGACACGCCCCAGTCACGCAGACGGAAGTTGACGGTTTTTCTGCCCTTGCCGTATTTTTCCAGCCAGGCGGCAATGGCATCGAAAGCCTGCTCCGACGTCAAACCGTCAAACTCGCCGGAGTGCTGAAGTACACCCTTTTCGGTAAAGGCGGCCTGGCTGACATCCGCCTGCACTGAATCATCTGCCGGGAAAATGACCTGTTTGACGGGCAGGCCGTATTGCTGTGCAAACTCCCAGTCACGCTGGTCGTGGGCCGGCACGGCCATCACCGCACCGGAACCGTATTCCATCAGGACGAAATTGGCTGTCCAGACCGGTACTTTTTCACCGCTGACCGGGTGAACCGCTTTCAACCCGGTATCCACACCCTTCTTTTCCAGGGTGGCCATATCGGCTTCAGCCACCTTGGTGTGTGTGCATTCGTCGATAAAGGCCTGCAGGGCAGGGTTGTTCTGCGCCGCTTTCCTGGCCAGTGGATGTTGTGCTGCAATACCGACATAACTCACGCCCATCAGGGTATCGGGACGGGTGGTGTAGACGCACAGCGGTTCGTCCTCGCCCTCGATATCGAATTGCAGCTCCACACCTTCCGAGCGGCCAATCCAGTTGCGCTGCATGGTGCGTACCTGCTCGGGCCAGCCATCCAGCTGGTCCAGGTCATCGAGTAACTGCTGGGCATAGTCGGTAATCTTCAGGAACCACTGCGGGATCTCGCGGCGCTCGACCGGCGCACCGGAACGCCAGCCCTTGCCGTCGATGACCTGTTCATTGGCCAGCACGGTCTGGTCGACCGGGTCCCAGTTGACCACGGCGGTCTTCTTGTAGACCAGGCCCTTTTCATACAGTTTGGTGAAAAACCACTGTTCCCAGCGGTAGTAGTCCGGATCACAGGTCGCCAGTTCGCGGTCCCAGTCGTAACCAAAACCCAGCCGCTTGAGCTGGCCGCGCATGTAGTCGATATTCTCCAGCGTCCATTTGGCCGGCGGCACCCTGTTCTTGATAGCGGCATTTTCCGCCGGCAGGCCGAACGCGTCCCAGCCCATCGGCTGCAGGACGTTTTTGCCCTGCATCCGCTGGTAGCGGGAAATGACGTCGCCAATGGTGTAGTTGCGCACATGCCCCATGTGCAGGCGGCCGCTGGGATATGGAAACATGGACAGGCAATAGTATTTCTCCCGGGAATCATCCTCGCGGGCGCGGAAAGTCCCCTCCTGCTCCCAGTCCTGCTGGATCCGCGCCTCGATTTCCCGGGGGTTGTAACTTTCGTCCATCCGCTATGCCTGTCTCTGGGTTCAAAGGCGGGAAGAATACCGTACCGGGTGGCTGACGAACAACACGAAGCGCTATATTCCATTGACCCGGGTCATGAAAAACGCCCCGGAAACAGGCTAGACTGGACACACGCCAGGCTGGCAAGCGGATGGTCTCTCATGACCGACACCCTGCACAAACTTGTCGAAGCGCTGCAACAACCGGGGTTGTTTCCACACCCGGTGACTCGCTTCGAGGTCATCGAAACCCATATTTCGATTATCCTGCTGACCGGGAGCTATGCCTACAAATTCAAGAAGCCGGTCAATTTCGGTTTCCTGGACTTTTCCACACTGGCCAAACGCAAACATTTCTGTGAAGAGGAATTACGCCTCAATCGCCGACTGGCCCCGGAACTGTATCTTGAAGTTATGCCTGTCAGTGCCGGGCCGAAGCTGGGAGGTGATGGCGAGATCATCGAATACGCCGTGCGCATGCGTGAGTTCAGGCAGGATGATCAGTTCGACCGTCTGCTCGACAGGGGCCGGCTGGAACCTGCCTGTCTTGATGCACTGGCGGTACGTATCGCGAAATTCCATGGGGCTGCCGCGGTCGCCGAAGCAGACTCGGACTACGGCACACCCTCCGCCATCCAGGCGCCAGTGGAGGAAAATTTCAACCAGATCCTGGGCTGCCTGCCTGCCACACAGGAACCGCCACAACTGCAATCCCTCCGCAGCTGGACACAGGAAACATTCCGCAAACTGCAATCAACACTCCAGGTGCGCAAGGACGAGGGTT
>JALVCM010000072.1 GCA_027010005.1 Thiohalobacter sp. | reverse complement strand
GGAAGCCGACCTGTCCGAATGGAAGGATGTGGTCGAACGCCTGGAGCACCCGGAGCGGGAAGTGACGGTGGCCATGGTCGGCAAGTACGTCAACCTGACGGAATCCTACAAGTCCCTGTCCGAAGCACTGATTCACGCCGGCATCAAGACACGCACCAAGGTGAAGATTCGCTATGTGGATTCTGAAGTGATCGAACAGAAAGGCCTGGAAGTGCTGAGCAAGGTCGATGCTGTGCTGGTACCGGGCGGGTTTGGCGAGCGCGGTGTGGAAGGCAAGATTATGGCGGTGCGTTATGCCCGCGAACACGGTATCCCTTACCTGGGCATTTGCCTCGGGATGCAGGTGGCCGTCATCGAGTTTGCACGCAACGTGGCGGGCCTGGAAGAAGCACAGAGTACCGAGTTCCGCAAGGACACCCGGCACCCGGTCATCGGACTGATTACCGAGTGGCAGGACGAGGCCGGCAACATCGAGCGCCGTGACGAAGACAGCGATATGGGCGGCACCATGCGCCTGGGTGGCCAGACCTGCAAGCTGCTGCCGGGGACGCTGGCACACAAGGTGTACGGCAAGGACGAGATTGTCGAGCGCCATCGCCACCGCTACGAGTTCAATAACCACTACCGGGAAACCCTGGAGAAAGCCGGCCTGACCATTGGTGGAACCTCCGTCGATGGCAGCCTGGTGGAAATGGTTGAAATCGACGATCATCCCTGGTTCCTGGCCTGCCAGTTCCATCCCGAATTTACCTCGACCCCGCGCGATGGCCACCCGCTTTTTACCAGCTTCATTGAAGCGGCCAACGCGCATCACAGTAATGTGGCAAACCCTGCCGACCAGCCCAGCCTGGCCCGGGCGGATGCCTGACACTCAACGACGACAAGGTTTCTGAACCATGAATTTATGTGGATTTGAAGTGGGGCTGAATGCCCCCTTTTTTCTCATCGCAGGCCCCTGCGTGATCGAAAGCGAGGAACTGGCGCTGACCACTTCCGCCGAGCTGAAAAAGATCACCGCCGAACTGGGGATTCCCTTTATCTACAAGTCTTCTTTCGACAAGGCCAACCGTTCCTCGGCCGACAGTTTCCGTGGCCCGGGTATCGAGGAAGGTCTGCGTATCCTGCAGAAGGTCAAGGATGAAATCGGTGTATCGGTGTTGACCGATGTGCACGAAGACACACCCCTCGACGAAGTGGCCAGCGTGGTGGATGTACTGCAGACACCGGCGTTCCTGTGCCGCCAGACCAATTTCATCCAGAACGTGGCGCGGACCGGCAAGCCGGTCAATATCAAGAAGGGCCAGTTCCTCGCGCCGTGGGACATGAAAAACGTGGTCGACAAGGCACGTGCCGTGGGCAATGAACAGATTATGGTGTGTGAGCGCGGTGTTTCATTTGGCTACAACAACCTGGTATCGGACATGCGTTCACTGGCTGTGATGCGCAATACCGGTGCCCCGGTCGTGTTTGACGCCACACACTCCGTACAGTTGCCGGGCGGGCAGGGTAATGTATCCGGCGGACAGCGCGAGTTTGTGCCGGTACTGGCACGCGCCGCGATGGCTGCAGGTGTGTCGGGTGTGTTCATGGAAACCCATCCCGATCCTTCCAAAGCACTGAGTGACGGGCCAAACGCCTGGCCGCTGGGGCAGATGAAAGACCTGCTGGAGACATTGAAGATACTCGATGACACGGTAAAATCGCGGCCGTTTGCCGAGACGGAATTGCTTTAACTGACCGGCCCCGTCATTGCGAGCGCAGCGCGGCAATCTCTGACAGTCTGGTGCCCGGTCAAAGAGATTGCCGCGCTGCGCTCGCAATGACGGGGCGGGCTGATATTTGTCAGTAACTACATTAAATATTTTATATAACCTTTTGTATCTGGAGTAGAAATGGCTAAGATTACCGATGTCCGCGGCAGGGAGATCCTGGACTCGCGCGGCAATCCGACGGTAGAGGCGGATGTGTTGCTGGATGATGGCTCGATGGGACGTGCGGCTGTACCGTCCGGTGCATCGACGGGGACACGTGAAGCGGTCGAGTTGCGTGACGGAGATGTGTCGCGTTATTCAGGCAAGGGTGTACTGAAAGCCGTCGCCAATGTGAACACAGAGCTGCGAGACGCCATGTGCGGGATGGATGCGGCTGACCAGGCTGCGCTGGACCAGAAGATGATCGAGCTGGATGGCACTGAAAACAAGGGCCGGCTGGGCGCCAATGCCATACTGGCGGTATCACTGGCAGCGGCACAGGCCGAAGCGCGTGCCAACAATCTGCCGTTGTACCGTCACCTGAACGGCGACGGGACTTACCAGTTGCCGGTGCCGATGATGAACATCATCAACGGTGGCGCACATGCGGATAACAGTGTGGACCTGCAGGAGTTCATGATTTTGCCTGTGGGTGCGGACAGCATTCGCGAAGCCGTGCGTTACGGCGCCGAAGTCTTCCATGCGCTCAAATCCGTACTGGCCGGCAAAGGTCTGGCCACGACGGTCGGGGATGAGGGGGGCTTTGCGCCAAACCTGTCATCCAACGAAGCGGCCATCGAGGTGATTCTCGAAGCGATCGAAAAGGCCGGTTTTAAGGCAGGTGAGGATATTTTCCTCGGTATTGACGCGGCCAGTTCCGAGTTTTACAAGGACGGGCGTTACGAACTTGCCTCGGAAGGCAAGTCCTTTGATGCCGAGGGCTTCACCGATTTCCTGGCCAACTGGGTCGATCAGTATCCCATTCTGTCGGTCGAGGACGGAATGGATGAAAGTGACTGGGATGGCTGGAAAGTCCATACAGAAAAACTGGGCAGCAAGGTCCAGCTGGTGGGGGACGACCTGTTCGTGACCAACACCTCGATCCTGCAGCGTGGTATTGACGAACACATCGGCAATTCCATCCTGATCAAGCCGAACCAGATCGGGACACTGACGGAAACCCTGGCAGCCATCGATATGGCCAGCAAGGCCGGTTTTACTGCGGTTGTCTCACACCGCTCGGGTGAAACCGAAGATGTCGTTATTGCCGACATTGCGGTTGGCAGCAGTGCAACCCAGATCAAGACCGGTTCACTGTCACGTTCTGACCGTGTCGCCAAGTACAACCGTCTGATGCGCATCGAGGAACAGCTGGGTTCCGACGCCAGTTACGCCGGTCGCGGTGCTTTCCACCCGTTTGCCTCCTGATCGCGCCATGCGCAGCCTCGCATGCGCTGGTTGATCTGGCTACTGGTGATTCTGCTGGTGCTGTTGCAGTACCGCCTGTGGGTGGGGGACGGCAGCCTGGCGGAAGTCTGGGGACTGTATCAGCAGGTCGAGACGCAGAAGGCCGAGAACCGCGAACTGCGCGAACGCAACCAGGCACTGGAAGCCGAAGTACAGGATCTCAAACAGGGTCTCGATGCCATCGAGGAACGTGCGCGCGAAGAGCTGGGGATGACCCGCGACGACGAGACTTTCTACCAGATTATCGAGGAACCGAAAGCCGGCGATGAGTAGATCAGTTGCCTACTGGGCCGTGGTGCCGGCAGCCGGCAGTGGACGTCGCATGGGTGCCAGGTTACCCAAGCAGTTGCTGGGGCTGGGACAGCAGACGGTACTTGAACACAGCCTTGATGCACTTTGTCGTATTCCCGTGCTGTCCGGGTTGATGCTGGTCAGCCGTGATGACCCGGATGTCGAGGCCATTGCCTTGCGCTATGCCGAAAACAACCTCATCCGCGTAGCGGGCGGCCAGGAACGTTGCCATTCTGTATTGAATGGCTTGCAGGCGTTGTCGGGTGTGGCGGATGACAGTGACTGGGCGCTGGTACACGATGCCGCCAGGCCCTGTGTGCGGACAGCGGACCTGCTCAAACTGATCGAGACATTGGCCGGGCATCCCGTTGGAGGTCTACTGGGCGTACCGGCCCATGACACCATGAAACGGACTAATGCTGACAACCTTGTCCAGTCCACGGTCCCGAGACAGGACCTCTGGCATGCCCAGACACCACAGATGTTTCGTGTCGGGCGCCTGCGGGAAGCCCTGCAGGCCGCCTTGCAGGACGGCTTTGAAGTCACCGATGAGGCTTCTGCCATGGAGCACGCCGGTGACCAGCCGCTGATGGTGGAAGGTCATGCCGACAACATCAAGATCACCCGCCCGGAAGACCTGCAACTGGCGGAACTGTACCTGAGACAACAGGGGCGCTTATGAGAATCGGTCAGGGTTTCGATGTGCATGCGTTTGAAGCGGGCCGGCGCCTGGTGCTGGGTGGTGTTGAAGTGCCGCACACGCATGGCCTGAAGGCTCATTCCGATGGTGACGTGTTGTTGCATGCCTTGTGCGATGCCCTGCTGGGCGCAGCCGGACTCGGGGATATCGGTCGGCACTTTCCGGACAACGATGCCGCTTTCAGTGGTATCGACAGTCGTGAACTGTTGCGCAGGGTGATGACGCAACTGGCTGACCTGGACCTGCGTGTCGCCAATGCCGACCTCACACTGGTGGCGCAAGCGCCAAGACTGGCAGCCTATGTGGACACTATGTCAGAAAATATTGCGCAGGACCTGCATGTCGATACCTCGCGCGTCAACGTCAAGGCCACGACCACTGAGCACCTTGGCTTTACCGGTCGCGGGGAGGGCATCGCCGCTTTTGCCGTGGTACTCCTGAATGAATGAAACCATCCCGTTCACCGTGCCGCGTGCATACGGTGATGTGCCCGGGACAGGTTTTATCCGTACCACACCCGAAGACTTCCAGGTCAGCGAGATTCCACTGGTGACACCGGACGGTGAAGGTGAGCATTGCTGGATCCTCATTCGCAAGCGCAACAGTAATAGCGCCTGGGTGGCGAAACAACTGGCCGGGTTTGCCGGCGTAGCACCCAAAGCCGTGAGCTATGCCGGTATGAAAGACCGCAATGCAGTGACCGAACAATGGTTCTCGGTACAGCTGCCGGGGCGTAAAGACCCTGACTGGTCATCCATTGATGATGAAAGTTTTG
>JALVCM010000071.1 GCA_027010005.1 Thiohalobacter sp. | reverse complement strand
GGCGTGGAATGTGTCAGACTGCTCACAACAAGTGGGCAGGGTGCAGACCCTTCAGGTCGACTGCTGTCGGTGTTCCGTACGGGCATCATGCAGGGCCTGGGATACCGGCACCTTGGTCTGGACTGGTACGTTAGTGAATCCGAACCTTCGCTGGGGGCCACTGCTCCCCTGCACTGGTCAGCACTGGGCTATACCGATATCGAGGGGCTGGATGTCATCGGCGCCGGTCCCGGTGCAGTTTCCGTGCTGGAAGATGCCTGCAGCCAGAATGCCATGCAGCGGGAGGCCTACCAGCGCAGGGTAGAGCAGGATGAAATACCGACAGAAGGTGGTGTCGAGCTTGAATCCGACGACTCACTGCGGCGCACAGTTATGTCCGGCATTCTGGTAAATGAATATTTCAGTATCGAGGCACTGGAAGACAGCTGGGGCATTATGTTCGCCAGGTATTTTGAATCGGAAATGACCGCGTTGCGGACACTGGAGGAACAGGGCAAGCTGGTCGTGACAGAACAGGGGATCCATACGCTGGAACGTGGGCGCGATACCTTGCATGCCCTGTGCAAAATCTTTGATAACCAGGACAGAATTGCCCGGGTTCCGCCACTGCAGGTCGTAGACTAGCGGTTTTCCGGCACATCCCCGTAGTGTTCGCTCACGTAGCAGTCGACCAGTTGCTGGAACTCCTCGGCGATGTGGTCGCCTTTCAGCGTGACAGTTTTCTCGCCATCGACGTATACCGGCGCCACCGGCCGCTCTCCTGTACCGGGCAGGCTGATGCCGATGTTGGCGTGCTTGCTTTCGCCCGGGCCGTTTACCACGCAGCCCATGACGGCAACCGTCATATCTTCCACACCAGGGTGTTGCTTGCGCCAGACCGGCATCTGTTCCCTCAAATAGCCCTGGATGTCCTGCGCCAGTTTCTGGAAGTAGTCACTGGAGGTCCTGCCACAACCCGGGCAGGCCACGACGCCGGGCGTAAAGGCACGTAACCCCATCGATTGCAGGATCTCCTGTGCCACATGGACTTCTTCGCTACGGCTGCCACCGGGTTCCGGTGTGAGTGAAATACGGATGGTGTCACCTATGCCTTCCTGTAACAGGACCGATAACGCTGCTGTGGAGGCAACGATACCCTTTGCCCCCATGCCGGCCTCGGTCAGGCCAAGGTGCAGCGCATAGTCACTGCGGCTGGCGAGGGTGCGGTAGACCGAAATCAGGTCCTGTACACCACTCATTTTCACGGACAGGATAATCCGGTTGCGCCCGAGACCGATCGCTTCGGCACGTGCGGCATTGTCCAGTGCCGAAGTCACCATGGCTTCGTGAATAATGTCACGGGTATCGCGGGGCTGTGCGGAACGGCTGTTTTCATCCATCAGGCGCACGACCAGTTCCTGGTCGAGACTGCCCCAGTTGACCCCGATCCGTACCGGCTTGTCATAGCGGCAGGCGGTTTCGATCATGCTGGTATAGTGTTCGTCACGCTTCTTGCCGCGCCCCACGTTACCGGGATTGATACGGTATTTGCCCAGCGCCTGTGCACAGTCCGGGTATTTATCCAGCAGCTTGTGCCCGTTGAAATGGAAATCACCGATCAGCGGTACCTCCAGGTTCATGGCATCCAGCTGTGCGCGGATAGCGGGTACAGCCGCCGCTGCTTGTTCGCTGTTGACAGTAATACGGACCAGTTCGGAGCCTGCATTCGCCAGTTGTGCGACCTGTTGCACGGTATCATTGATGTTGGCTGTATCGGTATTGGTCATGGACTGCACGACAACAGGCGCATCGCCACCGATTGTGATCTTGCCGATGTTCACTGCACAGGTGGTATGGCGGGATATTGGGCTGTTGGCTGACATAGAAGGAACCGCGTTGGACGAGGTGCAATGATAGCGGTACCGGTTCCTGTGCGAAAGGCTGCCAGGGCTTCTTTCCCATAGGAAATGCCGGTTTTTTCAGGTGCACCTCTAGCGAATACGCCGCAGCACGCTCTTGCTGAAATCACGGTTCGCCAGCCCGGTTTTGAACGCATAGTCGGCATAGATCAGGTCGGTACTCTTGCCAGTCAGGTGGTTGACCATGTGCAGGAGGTGGGGTCTCCAGTAACCGCCTTCGTATTCACGGTACTCGCCAAGCGCCAGGGTCTTCAGCAGATCACCGCGACGGTTATAGAATTCCACCTTGCGCAGCTGGTGGTCAGTCTGATCGATCCAGGTAACCTGTTTTTTGTAACCGGAATGTTGGTAACGCGGGTAGCGCTCTACCACATCGCACATAAGGTCATCACAGGTTTCCACGCGCAGGTACCTGTAGGTGAACTTGTTCAGTTCCAGCGAAGTGAAGTCCTCGAAGGCGAACTCGCTACCGACAAAGGGGCCGGATTTGTTCACCGAAGAAATACGTTTCACACGTTTCAGTGCCGGCAGATACAGCCACTGGTTGTCCGGGTCAAGGATCTTTGCATGCGAGAGCAAGGCAGTCCCGTCGATATCTGCCGGGGTGTCAAACACGATCATGCTCTTGTCGCCGACGGATTCGTCGGGTATTTCCAGTGTGCTGATCCGCAGTTCACGTTCGGTCCGTTTGCCGGCCCGGTTGCTCAGTACCATCCTGAGATGGACGTTGCTGTCCGAGAAGCCCCGGTCGCTACGGTCACTGCGTGCAGCGATTTCAAAGCCTTTCTCTTCATCCGTCAGCGCCAGGCTGGCGGTGCTGCCGAGCAACAGCAGTGAGGCAAGTACAACGTGACTAGTCTGTTGCATAAGCGAGGTCTTTGTTTTCATCGCTGACTCCTTGTTGTTTACGGTGGCCCAGCATCAGCAGGGCAGGTAGCAGGAAGAAATCCACGACCAGGGCGATGACGATGGCCATGGCCGTGAGCAGCCCCATTTCCTCGTTGACCTTGAAGGTGGAGGTGGTGAGTACCAGGAACCCGGCAGCCAGGATCATGGCATTAACCAGAACGGCGGTGCCGACAGTCTGGAAGGCATAACGAATGGCCTGTGGAATTTCGGCACCCTGTTCACGTCGGGCACGCAGGTATTTGG
The DNA here is from genome assembly GCA_027010005.1 of Thiohalobacter sp. Classification (GTDB taxonomy): domain Bacteria; phylum Pseudomonadota; class Gammaproteobacteria; order DSM-19610; family DSM-19610; genus Thiogranum. The sequence goes on along the minus strand of JALVCM010000071.1, from coordinate 1,944 downwards.
TCAGGAAATGCACGGTATTGTCGACAATGATACCCAGTGAGGTTGCCGAGACAGTTGCAGCGGCCATGCCGACCTTGCCGACCAGTAATCCCCACAGGCCAAATGCCATCAGGATAGGGATTGTATTCGGTATCAGGCTCATGGCTCCCAGGCTCGCGCTGCGCAGGCTCAGCATCAGGATAATGGCGATCAGCCCGACCGCCAGCAGGTTACCCGTCAGCATACTCTCGATATTGCGCTGGGAAATATAGGAGAACATCACCGTGGCGCCCGTCGGGTCGGCGACCATGTAAGCGGGTGCATTGGCTTCAAGCCAGGCTTTCGAGTGACGGATGAAGCCACGGGTTTCGGAGGTCGACAGCTCTTTCAGTGTGACGGTTACGCGTGTTGCGGACTTGTCGATATTGATACGGTCATTGAGATCCAGGCCATAGGGCAGTGACAGCTCGTAGAGCAGCAGGTATTGTGCCGCCAGTTGTCGATTGCCGGGTATCCGGTACCAGTCCGGGTCATCACCATGCAGGTTCTTGTTGAGCCGCTGGATAATGTCGCTGTAGCTGTAGACATGCACCACATCGGGCTGACTGCGCAACCACGTCGTAAAGCGTTTCAGGTTGGCCAGGTATTCGGGCTCACTGACACCGCCGGTCTCCATGGCCGGTAGCGAGAATTCAACCAGGTACAGGCCGGTCAGGTCCTGCATCGCGAAATCGGCATCCTGGCGGAATTCCATGCGCTCATCAAAGTACTTGACCCATTGATCGTCCAGTTGCACACGTGGCAGGAAGGTCATGCTGGTGAGTGCCACAGCGACCGATGCGAAAAGTACCATGCGGTAGTGACGTGTCACAAAATCCGCAAAGGACGCCATGCGGTTTGTTCCATCACGTGTCGTGCTGGTATGCCGTGCGCGAATCGGTACAACACTGAGAAAGGCCGGCAGAAACAGTAGCGAATACAGCCAGGCAGCAACAATGCCGATTGCGGTGATATTTCCCAGGTACCAGAAGGGTGGAGAGTCTGAAAAGTTCAGCGCCAGGAAGCCGACCAGTGTGGTCAGGCTGGTAATGCTGATAGCGAGAAAGTTGATGCGCAGGCTTTCAATAATGGCGTCCTGCTTGCTGCGTCCTTCACGAAGCAGGTTCAGCAGCGTAACAAGCAGGTGCACACTGTCCGCAATTGCCAGTGTCAGGATGATGGTCGGTGCGGTAAGGGAAATTGGATCGAGGGTGTATCCCAGGTAACCGGCGACCCCCATGGCGGTAACGGTTGAAAAGGCAATCACCAGCAGCGTTGCCAGTGTTCCCCAGAAACTGCGCAGCACCAGTGCCATCGAGACCAGCAGTGCGAGATACATCATGGGGATCAGCGTCATGGCATCGGTCTGCCCGGATTCGGCAAATGCATTATTGAGCATGGAAATGCCGGTCAGTGCGATGTGTATATCCGGGTAACGTGCTTCGATATCTGCAGCGATTCCGCGTGCAACCGCCACGGCATTCGGAACTTCGGTCAGAGACTGTTCCGGATACTGGAGCGTAACGTTGACACCTGTACTGTGTGCTGTCGGTGAAATCAGCTGGCCATTCAGCAAGGGCTCGTCGAGCGCAACCTGGCGTTTGGCGGACAGTTCGTCACTGGAGAGCTGGTTACCATGGCGAATCAGGTCATCCACCGTAAGGTCGTCGCCCTCTGCCCAGCTGTGCTGGAAATTGCTCACCGAGTCGACACGGATGGTGTAGGGAATATTCCAGGCTTCGCGTGTCAGTTCTTCAACGGCTTTTGCGATGCGTGGCGTGAAAATCTTGCCGCCAGCCGGGTGCACCACAAACAGGAAATTATCGTTCTTGGTGTAGGTGTCCTGGAAACGGTCGAAGGTAATCAGTTCCGGGTTGTCGGGGCTGAAGAAAGTCCGGTAATTGTTTGAGAAATTCAGGTGTTTGG
>JALVCM010000070.1 GCA_027010005.1 Thiohalobacter sp. | reverse complement strand
GCCTGTGTCGATGCCGGGTCTTCCGTCCATCCCCTATCCCCGCTTTTGTGCTGGAGGCACTGACCGATGTCCGCTGATCTCTCGTTTTTCAGTCTTATCAGTGGTGCCAGCCTTGTGGTACAGATGGTCATGTTCCTGCTACTGGCGGTTTCGGTCATGTCCTGGACCATGATTTTCCGCAAGCGCACGGCACTTGCCGAGGCGCGTGAGGAAGCCGAGGCATTTGAAGAGCGCTTCTGGTCGGGTGGGGATCTGGCGACGTTGTATCACCAGGTTTCGCAACGTGGCGAGTCGCTGCGCGGCCTGCCCAGTATTTTTGTTGCCGGGTTCAAGGAGTTTACCCGCCTGCGCAAGCAGAGCGGGGTGGACCCCATGGCTGTGGTCGAGGGCGCCCAGCGCTGCATGCGGGTTGCCCTGTCGCGGGAAGTGGACGAGCTGGAAACCCACCTGTCATTCCTTGCCACGGTGGGTTCGACCAGCCCTTACGTGGGCCTGTTTGGCACGGTGTGGGGTATTATGAATGCCTTCAGGGGGCTCGCCAATGTGCACCAGGCTACCCTGTCGATGGTGGCGCCGGGTATTGCCGAGGCGCTGATTGCCACGGCAATGGGCCTGTTTGCGGCAATCCCGGCGGTAATCGCCTACAACCGCTACTCCAATGACGTGGAACGGCTGGAAAACCGCTACGACAATTTCCTCGAAGAATTTTCCACCATCCTGCAGCGCCAGGCACACAACTGATTTCGTATTATGGCCAGACAACGCCCGCGTAAACGACCGATGTCAGAGATCAATGTGGTTCCCTACATTGATGTCATGCTGGTCATGCTGGTGATCTTCATGATCACCGCACCGTTGTTGAACCAGGGCGTGGATGTTGAACTGCCACAGGCCGATGCCGAGCCCATGGAGAGTGACCAGAAAGACCCGCTGGTACTGACCATAGATGCCGACGGGCGGTATTTCCTCAATATTGGCGATGACCCGGAACAGCCGGTCGATGAAGATACGCTGGTGGAACGCACCGGCGCAGTTCTGAGGCGTCGGCCGGGTGCTACCGTGATGGTGCGTGGTGACGCCGGGGTGGATTACGGCCGGGTGGTGGCGGCCATGGCGTTGCTGCAGCAGGCTGGCGCGAAGCGTGTTGGCCTGGTGACCGAACCCGTCGGAGGGGGGAGCTGAGATTCGCGAGCTACTGCGATTTCTGCGTGAATATCCGCGATCTTTCGTCTATGCCGTGCTGGCGCATCTTGCACTGCTCGCGGTGCTGGTATTCAGCCTGGACTGGAGTCCGGCCCCCAGTGTTGCGCGCAAGCCGGCGCCGATTCAGGCGGTTGCGATCGATGCACGCAAGCTGGATGCCGAGGTCGAGCGCAAGAAGAAGCTTGAGGCAGCGCGGCAGCTGGAGAAAAAGCGTGCCGAGCAGGAAAAGAAACAGCTTGCCGAGAAGCAACGCAAGGCCGAGGCTGCACGGAAAAAGGCAGTAGCAGAAAAGAAGCGCAAGGCTGAGGTGGCACGGAAAAAAGTGGCAGCAGAAAAGAAGCGCCAGGCCGAGCTGAAGAAAAAGGCTGAGGCCGAGAAAAAGCGCAAGGCAGAAGCCGTTCGCAAGAAAGCCGAGGCCGAGAAGCAACGCAAGGCCGAGGCAGCACGGAAAAAGGCAGCGGCGGAAAAGCAACGCAAGGCCGAAGAAGCGCGGAAGAAGGCGGAAGCCGAGAAGAAACGCAAGGCGGAAGAAGCGCGCAGGAAAGCGGAAGCAGAGCGCGAAATGCGCGAACGCCTGGCTGCCGAGCAGGAGCGGCTGCGCGCACAGCGCGATTCGGCAATGCAGCGTATGATTGACGAATACGGCCTGTACATAAAGGAAAAGGTACAGCGCAGCTGGATACGGCCTTCCGGTGGCAGTGAGCGGTTGTCCTGCGTGGTGAATGTCAGGCTGATCCCGGGCGGGGAGGTTGTCGATGTGAAAATTATACGTGGCAGTGGTAATGCGGCATTTGACCGCTCGGTGGAAGCGGCAGTATTCAAGGCATCACCTCTACCGGTACCGCCCGATCCCGAGGTGATGGAGAAATTCCGTTCAATAACATTTGAGTTCAATCCTGATTCATGAAGATAAAAACTTTTGCCAGTTTATTGTTCCTGATGTACCTGCTCCTGTCCGGTACAGCACATGCGGCCCTGACCATCGAGATTACCCAGGGTATGGAAGGTGCAGCGCCGATCGCTGTCGTGCCATTCGATATCAGCAATAACCGTTACCCGCCACTGCAGGATGTGTCCGGCATCATTGCGGCCGATCTTGCCCGCAGTGGCCGGTTTGCCCCGGTAGACGAGCGTGACATGCTGTCAAGGCCGAGCGATATCAAACAGGTCCGTTTCAAGGACTGGCGCACCCTGGGTGTGGATAACCTGGTCATTGGCAAGGTCGAGACGGCCGGCGATGACAAGTACCGTATTCAGTTCCGGCTGTTCGATGTTTATCGGGGACGCCAGATTACCGGCCACAGCATTCCCGCCACGGCGGCCCAGTTGCGTTATGTCGCACACCGCATCAGCGATATTATTTACGAAAAACTGACCGGTGAGCCGGGTGCGTTTGCCACCCATATCGCCTATGTCGAGGCAGAGAAGAAAGCCGGCTACAAGGAGTACCGCCTGCTGCTGGCCGACAGTGACGGGTTCAACGCGAAAACCCTGTTGACCTCACGCGAACCGTTGATGTCACCGGCCTGGTCACCGGATGGGCGCCAATTGGCCTATGTATCCTTCGAGAAACGCCGTGCTTCCATTTTTGTCCAGGATGCCTCGACCGGAAAACGCCGCAAGGTGGCCGGATTTGCCGGCATCAACGGTGCCCCGGCCTGGTCCCCGGACGGTAGCCGGCTGGCGCTGACCCTGTCGCGTGACGGTAACCCGGAAATCTACACACTGCGCCTGAAAGACGGCCAGCTGAAACGTCTTACTGCTGGCCCGGCAATCGATACCGAGCCCGTGTGGTCACCGGACGGAAAGCGTATCGTGTTTACCTCCGACCGGGGTGGCAGTCCACAACTGTACCGGATGTCGGCAACCGGCGGGCCGGCGAAGCGCCTGACCTTCGAGGGCAGTTACAATGCCAGTGCGGATTTTTCACCCGACGGGCGCCGGCTGGCGATGGTGAATGGTGACCGTGGCCGCTATCGCATTGCCGTGCTGGATCTGGACAGCGGGCTGTTGCGCGTGGTGAGTGACGGCAAGCTGGATGAATCGCCCAGCTTTGCACCCAATGGCAGTATGATTATCTATGCGACCGAGGCCGGCAGCCGGGGTGTGCTTGCGGCAGTTTCCAGCGACGGGCGGATCCGCCAACGGCTGAGTGTGCAGAAAGGTGATGTAAGAGAGCCGGTATGGTCGCCATACAGCCGGCAGCGTTAACGACAGACTGGATTCCCTGTTTAAACCTGAGTTAAAGGAGCGTAACAATGAAATTGATAAAACTTCTGCTGGTCATTGCCACACTGGGCTGGCTGGCAGCATGCAGTTCGACCGGTGGCAGCAAGGAGGGTGGTGATGTCGCTGTCGAGGATCGTGGCGCGGCCGGTGGTTATGAAGGCGCAACCACGAGTGGCGCCACCGGCTATGGTGATTTGAGTATTGACTCGCTGTCAGACCCCAACAGCCCTCTGTCACAGCGTGTGATCTACTTCGCCTATGACAGTGACGAGGTGGCCCCCCAGGATCGTGAGCTGATTGCCGCCCATGCCGCATTCCTGTCGGCCAATCCTGAGGTCAAGGTTTCGGTTGAGGGACATACCGACGAACGCGGTGCGCGCGAATACAATATTGCGCTGGGTGAACGTCGCGCCCAGGCCGTGCGCCGCATGCTGGAGTTCCAGGGGGTTTCACCGCAGCAGATTACGACGGTCAGCTATGGTGAGGAAAAGCCGGCTGTCGAAGGCCATGATGAATCTGCCTGGAGCATGAACCGTCGTGTGGAACTGGTCTATGTGGGCTACTAGAAGCATCTTCCTGGCCGGCCTGCTGTTCGCGGTGCCGGCCTGGTCGGTCAGCAAGTCGGAGCTGGAAACCCGTATTCAGCAGCTGGAGCGGAAGCTGGACAGCCGGGGGCTGGTCGAACTGTTCGAGCAGGTTTCTGCGCTGCAGAAAGAAGTGCAGCAGTTGCGAGGCGACCTGGAAGTGCAGGCGCATGAAATGGACAGCCTGAAGAAGCGCCAGCGTGATTTGTACGTGGATATCGACCGTCGCCTGCATCGCCTTGAAACAGCGGGTGTGCAGGGCAGCGCACCGGCACAAACCGGTACAGCGGGGCTGTCCGCAGGCAGTGCCAGGTCGTCTGTGCCTGCTGCGGGTGTTGTGCTTGCCCCTGCGGTACCTGCAACGGCGGCTGCCACGCCGGATAAAGGTACCGCCACGGTGACCCCCGGTGCCACGCTGGACCCGGCTGCGGAACGCAGGGACTACGACAAGGCGCTGGTTATCCTCAATGAGCTGCGTTATGACGAGGCAGCCGCGGCTTTTCGTGACTTCCTGAAGAAGTACCCGGGGAGCAGTTACGCGGACAATGCGCAGTACTGGCTGGGCGAGGTTTACTATGTCACGCGTGATTTCAGGGCGGCGCTGGAAGAATTCGGCAAGCTGTTAAAGCAGTTTCCCGACAGCCCCAAGCTGCCAGGTGCCATGCTGAAGATGGGCTACAGCTATTATGAGCTGAAGGACTGGAAGGCGGCTGCCGATCTGCTCGGGCAGGTGGTGAAGCGTTTTCCGGACAGCACCACTGCCGGGCTGGCACAGAAACGCCTGGACCGGATGAAGCGGGAAGGCCACATCCCGGCGAAATAACACCAGTCGCCGGCAGGGTTGTTGTCAGGGCTTTAGTGGTAAGATGGCGGCATGCAGTCGCTTCTTCATACTTCATCGCGTCAGCCGGCTGAACGGCTGCGTGTCAGCGAGATATTTGTTTCCCTGCAGGGTGAGTCGACCACGATCGGTTTGCCC
>JALVCM010000069.1 GCA_027010005.1 Thiohalobacter sp. | reverse complement strand
GGCGTCTTCGGCCAGTACCGAGCAGTGGACCTTGACCGGCGGCAGGGCCAGTTCTTCGGCAATTTCACTGTTCTTGATCTGGCTGGCTTCTTCCAGGGTCTTGCCCTTGACCCACTCGGTCAGCAGCGAGCTTGAAGCAATGGCGGATCCGCAGCCATAGGTTTTGAACTTTGCATCTTCGATAACACCGTTCTCACCGACCTTGATCTGCAGTTTCATGACATCGCCGCAGGCCGGTGCGCCAACCATACCGGTCCCCACAGCGCTATCGTCCTTTTCAAAAGAGCCTACGTTGCGAGGGTTTTCGTAGTGGTCCAGTACCTTGTCACTGTATGCCATTTCCGTTTCTCCAAATCTGTTTCGTTCGTTCGACTGGAACAGCACTTATGCGGCTGTCTGCTGGAATCCCGATCCAAAACCAACGCTGTCCTGCGCATCGTCTTTTGGCTCATCTTTCTGGTTGACGACTTCGGCCAGCGTCAGTCCATTGAGATAGTCATAGATACGGGCGCTGAGCTGGTTCCACATGATAACGCTCTGTGGCCACTCTTCACCCGGGATACGTTCGCGACGTGCCGGCATGGCATCATCGACAGCGCTGAGAATTTCAGCAATGGTGATTTCACTGGCCGGACGGCGCAGGCAGTAGCCGCCACCGGGGCCGCGCATGCCGGTCACCAGACCGTGATTTCGCAGCCGGGCAAATAATTGCTCCAGGTAGGAAACCGAAATTGACTGTTCGACTGAAATATCAGCCAGTGTGACCGGACCCTGGCTGTCACGTAATGCCAGTTCCATCATCGCCGTAATGGCGTGACGACCTTTAGTAGATAATTTCATGATTCGCCTCATCTGTTTCTACAGGCGCTGCACAACTGTGCGCGTCTCCGTTTCATGAACCTGAGGCATATGATAATAATACTTGAGTCTTTTAGTCAAGAATAAAAAGCGGGGAGTCAAAAACCTGCCGTGAGCCAGATGGCGTCACGGGAGAGGTAACCTTGTCACTGTGCGGTTATTAGACCGCGAAACAGTCCTTGCGTCAAGCCGCCAGGCGTTGCGCCATATCTTCAAGTTCTTCTTTATTATCAAATAGTTCTGCTGTTGTGCTGAGTACGGTCTGTGCGTCGAGTTCGAGCATCTGCAGGGAGAACGCCGGCAGACCTTCGGTATCGCTTTCGCCAAGCCCGTGCTGGGCAAGTGCCCGGTTTGCGATCAGGACAAGCTGGGGATACACCGCATGGTTGTCCCAGTAATCCGGGTTATGGTGGTGCCGAACTGCCGTCGTCAGCTCGGCGGGCAGCCCCCAGGCTTCCATTAACCATGCGCCGATCTGGTCGTGCGTGACACCCAGTACCTGGCGTTCGAGATCACAGGTCGGCATGTCCGGGTTGGCCTGGGAAAAACGGTTGAGAATATAAAATTCCGGCTGAAACGTATGTCCCAGCACCAGTCGGCCCAGGTTCTGCAGCAGGCCGGCGAGGTAGGCAGTACCACGCGGCGGGCGCAGCTTGCCTGGCAACTGCTGGCCAAGGGTCTCCACGAGACGTGCGGCAAACACGGAGTGGCGCCAGAAAGCATCCATGCCGAACGGACCATCCTGGGGGACCTTGAGTGATTTGCCAATCGAGAATCCCAGTGCCAGGTTGAGGACATATTCAAAGCCAAGCACGCGGGCGATGGCGGTCTGCAGGTTCTTGATGCTGCCGGCATAGCCATACATCGATGAGTTGGCGTAGCGCAATACCTGTGCAGAGAGTCCGGGGTCCTGCTCGATGATTTCCGCCAGCTGCCTGGCGTTGGCGCGCGGATCGGCAGCCAGTCGAAGGATCTGTGCAGCAGTCGTCGGCAGTGCCGGCAGTTCGTGAAATTCCTCGATATCGCGTTTTACGCGCGCCGGCGTGAATTGTTCAACGGCATGTGCCAGGGCATCTTCGTTTGCACACAGTGTTGCAGCGGGGCGGGAAAACTGGCCAATGCGTGCCACCTCACCCAGCAGGTGGCGGTAGTGCTGATGCGACATCTGCACCAGCGATGTGTGTGTACCTGGCTCAAAGGTAACAGTCGGCATGGCGTCAACGGCCTGGTCAATAATGACATCGAGGTCATAGGCGGTCGCCAGCGGGGGGTAGGAGCCTGGCTCGCAATCGTCGAAGATAGCGGTCAGCTGGTGGCCCGGCACCAGTTCCAGCTCGCGATGCAGCAGGGTACACAGGGCTTCAAAATCCAGTACATGGTCAGCCGGCAGGACGGCCATCAGCAGGCCCTGTCCATCGACCAGCACCACGGCGCGAACCAGCTGGTCCAGCGGGATTTCACAGGCTTCAGCCGCCTGTGCCAGGGTATTGGTTTTACGGTGCAACAGCACCTCGTAGTTGCTCTGGTCGCGGTCAAGCAGTTCGCGTATGTTGACTGGTATTCCCATCCTGGTGCTCCCTGGGTTTCCATTGATCCGGGTTATTATCTGGACTGGATAAAAGCAAGAACTGCACCAGTATTGAAAAACTGATAGAATTCAGTATCCTGAAAATTACGGTGCTGGATATACCGGTCCGGGTGACAGATGTTCGACGTTTGCTTCGGGTCCGTGCGGCGGGTTTGCTAGAATCGGTGCCGGAAACAAAACACTAAAATAACTGGAGCTGATATGCCCTCAGAATATAACGCTGGCACCGAACGTCGGGGCCGTTCCCGCGAAAAGCTGGCCACACTCGTCAAGACACGCACTGAAACATTGTCACTTTATTCCGAACTGGCGAATCACCAGCCGTTCGAGGGGGACGAGGCCACACGCGAGGCATTGCAGGATTTTTGCCAGGCGTTGATTGACTATGCTGCCAGCGCGCATTTCCAGCTTTACCGTTATATCTCGGACAAGCTGGAACGACGCACCCCGGTGATCGAAGTTGCCGGCAGTATTTACCCGCGTATCGCCCAGACGACGGACATGATCCTGCGTTTCAATGACAAGTATGAAGGCGTAGACCTGATGCAGTGTGACGGTGATATTCTGGAGTGTCTGGCAGCGGACCTGTCTTTGCTCGGTGAAACACTGGCGGAACGTATCCAGCTCGAAGACCAGGTTATCAGTGCAATGACCGGCCAGGTTCACTGATTCGCAAGTTTTAGAATGGCTTCTGCCTGTGGGCGTGTCAGGTAGCGCCATGGCCGGGGAATCAGTGCGGGTACCTGACGCTGGTAGGCGCGGTAGGCCTCTCCGTAACATCTCACCAGCTTGCGTTCTTCCAGTCGTGAACCAATCACCAGGTACAGGGTAATCACAATGGCGCTGGTCAGCAGTGCCGCATTCATTTCGCGCGTCCACAGAATCACCAGTCCGTAAAAATACCAGGGGTGCCTGACAAACCGGTGGGGTGTCGACAGGCTCATGGGTGGCATCTTTCCGGCGTCATCGGGCGGGCATGCGAGCTGGCTGAGGCCCAGGAACTCCGCGTTATCATATGCGCGTAAACTGAAAGCAAAGCCGGCGACAGCCGCCACGGCCGTGGCATCCATGATCCAGCGCAGCAGCGGGGGCCAGTGCCAGAGCAGGTCACCCGGGTAGCCGGCCATGAGCCACAGGGGAACCAGTAGCAAAACACCTGCGAGCAGGTTGTAGGTCAGCCGGTAAGCCCGGAAGCCATTCGGGAAAGTCCTGCGCACCAGCTGCCTGGCCTGATCAGACGCCAGTAAAGAGTGAATGACGCCATAGAGGATCCAGCTGGCGGCGAGAAGGGCCAGCTGTATTTCGGGTGTCATGCGACAAGGCTCCTGCGGGTCTTTTCCGAGCCTTTACTATAAGCTGGTTTCCGGTCAGTAAACAGGAACACCCTGAAGATGAGCCAGAAAAATACACCGGATGCCGGCAACATTGCGCAACTGCTCGATATCATGGCGCGGTTACGTAACCCCGAAGGGGGTTGTCCGTGGGATCTGCAGCAGGATTTCTCCAGCATTGCGCCCTATACCCTGGAAGAGGCCTATGAAGTGGCGGACGCCATCGAGCGCAATGTGCCCGATGATATTCGTGACGAGCTGGGTGACCTGCTGTTCCAGGTGGTGTTTCATGCGCAGATGGCAAGGGAAAAAGGCTGGTTCGGATTTGCCGATGTCGTAGAAGCGATCAACAGCAAAATGCTGCGCCGTCACCCGCATGTTTTCGGTGATGAGCAGGTGGCAGACGCCGAGGCCCAGACGGAAGCCTGGGAATTGCACAAGGCGAAGGAACGCAGTTCGAAGGGTGAAGACGAGAACAGCGGTACGCTGGCCGGGATCACGCCGGCCTTGCCGGCACTGGTACGCGCCCAGAAGATGCAGCGTCGTGCGGCCCGTGTCGGGTTTGACTGGGAAGAGATTGACGAGGTACTGGCCAAGCTCGAAGAAGAGGTGGCCGAACTGCGTGACGCGATATCTTCACAGGAAAGCCGGCAGCGCCAGCACGAAGAACTGGGTGACATATTGTTCAGTTGTGTAAACCTGGCGCGTTTCCTGGATGCTGACGCCGAGCAGGTGCTGCGCCAGGCAAACAGCAAGTTTGCCCGGCGTTTCCGCGAGGTGGAAAGCCTGGCCGCAGCGGCCGGGCGCAGGTTACAGGATTGTTCGCTCGATGAACTTGAGACGTTCTGGCAACAGGCCAAGCGTGCGCTGGAAAACGAGAAGGATATTCCGGATTGACCGGATGCATACCGGACTTTTCAGCGTCTTCGTTATTCCTTGAGTTTGACAGTCAGTTTGCCATCTTCTACTTCAATATAATCAACACCATCCGCAAAAGCCTTCCAGAAGCCCTTGTTCTCACCAAATTCACGGATCAGGTCAACATTCTTGATGCCGCCCATCCAGGCATTGGGTAACGGAACGCCCATGATACTGATGCCTTTCAGTACCACGACGGGGCGCCCATTCTGATAGGCCAGTTCGACACCGGCGCGGGCGCGGATGATTTTACCGCCCAGCACCGGGAAGTCCGGGTCAACGGGGATCAGCAGTTTTGCGCTGACCAGATCATCCG
>JALVCM010000068.1 GCA_027010005.1 Thiohalobacter sp. | reverse complement strand
CCCGGTATAAAAGGGTCAGATAGCTTCCTTGTGCACGATGCGATCCAGCCTGATCTGTAGCCGTTCACCTTCACGTGTTTCTGCCAGCAGGCATTCCTCGTGGTTGCGCACCAGCAGGTCGATCGGTTTGACGGATGCACTATGCTGCTGTCCTGCTTCATCGCGCCATTCAAGCTGCAAGGTTTCACCGTGCATGATTGCCAGCTCGTACTGGCTGTGCAGTCCGCAATCTATTGGCGTGTAGTCAGTCATTTTCCCGGGTGGCGGTAACACCAAGCAAGGTATTGTCACTACTGCAATCGGTGGTTACGAGAATGGGCTGGCAGCAAACGGTACAGTCCTCAGTGTATTGCTGGTTGCCGGCACTGCAATCGATTTCAAGGTCGAAGGTTTCGCCGCAGTACGGGCATTCAATGCGAGCAGTCTCCAGCATGATCAACCTCCCCGGGCAGGAACAGTTCGACAAGGTTGTCGAGGAATTGCCACCCTGTACTCGTATGTTTCACCTGTTTGCCGTCGAAGTCCAGTAAGCTGTTGTCACGGGCATGTTCAATCTGTGGCTGTATGCAGGAGGTGGGCAGGCCGGTTGCCGCCTCGAATGTGTCGAGTGTAAAGGGGGCTTTCAGCCGCAGGCGGTTGAGGGCGAATTCAAAGACAGCTTCACGTTGTTCCAGCTCATGTTCGCCGTCGGTGAAACAACCATCCTGGAGGGCGGCCAGGTAATCTTTCGGGTGACGTTTTTTCCAGCGGCGCGTGATGGTACCGCGTGCGGCATCACTGATCTTGCCGTGGGCGCCGGCCCCTATGCCGATGTAGTCACTGAATTCCCAGTAGTTGAGGTTGTGACGGCATTGATGTCCCGGTCGGGTGTAGGCGGAGACTTCGTATTGTGCATAGCCGGCGTCCGCAAGCCTGGCCTGCCCCTGTTCCTGCATGGCACAGCGTGCATCGTCATCGGGTACGGGTGGCCGTTGTGTATAGAAAAGTGTGTTGGGTTCCAGGGTGAGCTGGTACCAGGAGATGTGATCGGGTTGCAGTGCTATCAGTGCATCGAGGTCGTCCAGTGCCTGGCCAACCGTCTGCAACGGCAGGCCGAACATCAGGTCGAGGTTGATGTTATCGAAGCCGGCCCGACGTGCCGCTTCGACCGCGTGACGTGCTTCCTCCGCACTGTGAATACGTCCCAGTGCCTTGAGGTGATCCGGGTTGAGACTTTGCACACCCACGGACAGGCGGTTGATGCCCGCCTCGCGGTAGCCTTCGAAGCGCGATTGCTCCACCGTGCCGGGGTTGGCTTCCAGGGTGATTTCAGCATCAGGTTTCAGGGGCAGGCGCGCACGGACGCCGGCCAGTAACCTGTCCAGGGACGCGGGTGAAAACAGGCTGGGTGTCCCGCCCCCCATAAACACACTTTGTACGGTACGGCCCCACACGGAGGGGAGTTCCTGTTCCAGGTCCCGAAGCAGGGCATCGATATAGGCATCTTCCGGCAGTTCGTCCTTGACTGCGTGCGAGTTGAAGTCGCAGTAGGGGCATTTGCGGACACACCAGGGAAAATGAATGTACAGGGACAGCGGGGGTGTGGCAGTGAACCGGAATGGACCTGTCATGGTAGCTTGCCGGTGCTGTCAGCCAGTGCGCAGCAGGAGGATCAATTGCTGCAATGCCTGGCCGCGATGACTGAGCCGGTTCTTTACGTCCGGTGCCAGTTCCGCCGAGCTGCAGTTCTGTTCGGGGACGTAGAACACCGGGTCGTAGCCAAAGCCGTTGTCACCGCGCGGTGTGTGCAGGATGCTGCCTTCCCAGGTGCCCTGCACGATACGCGGTGTCGGGTCGGCGGCGTGGCGCAGGTAGACCATCAGGCACTGGAAGCGGGCACCGCGCTGGTTGTCGGGGGTATCTTTCAGGGCATCGAGCAGTTTCAGCAGGTTGTCCTGGTCACTGGCGCCTTCACCGGCATAGCGCGCGGAGTAGATGCCGGGTGCGCCGTCCAGTGCATCCACTTCCAGCCCGGAATCGTCGGCGATGGCCGGCAGGCCGGTATGCTGTGCAGCATTGCGCGCTTTGAGAATGGCGTTCTCCACGAAGGTCAGGCCGGTTTCCTCAATGTCCGGTACGCCGTACACCGATTGCGGCAGCACTTCGACATCCGTGCCTTCGAGCAGTTCGTTGAATTCACGTACCTTGCCGGCGTTACTGCTGGCGAGAACGATTTTGTGGCTCATGGTTCAATGTCCCCCGTCATTGCGAGCGCAGCGCGGCAATCTTTTTGAGTCTCGTGCCATGCTGTGGGAGATTGCCGCGCTGCGCTCGCAATGACGGTATTGTGGGTTGGGTGGACAGCGTTTGTCAGCCTTTCAGTGCGGTTTGCTGGATTTGGGTCAGTTCAGAGATGCCTTTTTTCGCCAGCGCCAGCATCTGGTTCATTTCGTCTTCGGTAAAGGGGTGGCCTTCAGCGGTGCCCTGTACTTCAATGAAAGCACCGGCATCGGTCATCACCACGTTCATGTCGGTTTCCGCGTTGGAGTCTTCCGGGTAGTCGAGATCGAGTACCGGTGTACCTTTATAGATACCCACGGACACCGAGGCCACCGAGCCACACAGCGGGTTTTCCGCCAGCGTGCCGTCCTCGACCAGTTTGTTGATGGCGTCCGCCAGTGCGACAAAGCCGCCGGTGATGCTTGCGGTGCGGGTGCCACCATCGGCCTGGATGACATCACAGTCAATGGTGACAGTACGTTCACCGAGTTTTTCCATGTCCATCACGGCACGCAGTGAGCGGCCGATCAAACGCTGGATTTCCATGGTGCGGCCGCCCTGCTTGCCGCGTGCCGCCTCGCGGCCCATGCGTTGTGTGGTCGAGCGTGGCAGCATGCCGTACTCCGCGGTCACCCAGCCCTGTCCCTTGCCGCGCAGAAAACCCGGTACCCGGTCCTCGATACTGGCGTTACACAGGACTTTGGTGTTGCCAAACTCGATCAGTACCGAGCCTTCGGCGTGCATGGTGTAGTTACGACGGATGGAGACCGGACGCATTTCGTCCGGCTGGCGTTTGCTGGGGCGCATGGAAGATCCTCGGAATCAAAAACTGGCGGCATTATAGCGAAGCCCGGGGGGCTTTGGGTGCGGTGCGGCTATTTCTTCATTTCCGAGGCATATTCCAGCATGGCACGATGGATATCCTCGATGGCCTGTTCGAGTTCGTCCTTGTCCTGTGCTTCCGGTGAGTCCGGCATGGGTGTGTCCGGGGTGGTTACGCCCGGGCGGGTTACGCGGGTGGTCCTGTCCGCCGCAAGCCAGCGCAGTGCGACACCACTGATGTTGTCACTGTTCGGGTAGCTGGCCGATTCTGCCTCTTCGGCGAGCTGGTTGAGGCTGTGTTCCAGTTCCCCCGAGACCTGGATACTGACCAGCAGGGGTTCGGGGACGGCTGACCACAGGCCGTCGGAGCACAGCAGCAGGGTATCTTCCGCCACCAGCGCTTCCTGGTCGAAGCTGATTTCGGGGAAGCGCGGTGACCCTCCGAGGCAGCGGCTGACACTGTTGCGCAAAGGATGGTTACGCAATTCTTCTTCACTCACCAGTCCACTCTGCAGCAGGTCTTCTACCGGGGTATGGTCACGGGTACGTTTGAGTAACGCCCCGGCACGCAGCAGGTAAAGCCGGCTGTCGCCGACGTGCGCCCAACAGGCGACATCGTTTTGCACCAGGCAGGCCACGCAGGTGGTACGGGGCGTAATGGGCGGGTTGTGGCTGCGGCCGGCATCGACGACGTCGAGGTGTGCGGTGTGGATGGCCTGTTTCAGGAAGGACTGCGGGTCATTAATCGGCAGGCTGGCACGCTGGAAGCTGCGCGCCAGGCTGTCCACGGCGACCTGCGCGGCGAGGTCGCCGCGCGCATGGCCACCCATGCCATCGGCGACCACCAGCAGGACATGGCCGGGTTTTTTTTCCACCAGGCAGCGGTCCTGGTTGCCGGGGCGGTTGCCCAGCCGGCTGGTGACTGCCGTGAGGGTTTTCATGACGAAGACCTGCCCAGTAACACGTTGGCCAGCCGGCCAAAGGCGGAAAGTGGGGGTTCGGGTGCCGTGTCAGCGGTCAATGCGGCGCGGAATGCAGCGATACTCTGTGGCCGCAGCATCGGGTCCAGGTCCATGGCCCAGTCGATGGCACGTAGCAGGTTGTCGGCATAGCGCCCC
>JALVCM010000067.1 GCA_027010005.1 Thiohalobacter sp. | reverse complement strand
CACAGGCCTCCGAAACGGGATAACCACTATCCAGAACCAGGCTTGCCGCCTCTCGTTTGAACTCCGTTGTATAGCTCTTTCTTGCCATATTTGAACACCTCAGTCATTGTGGGAGTTTAGCACTCCTCGGGGTGTCCAAAATCATTAGGCCACATCATAGATGAGGGTGAAGCGGGCCTTGAAGTAGAGGACGAGTTCGTCCTGGAAGGGCTTAGTGCGTGCATGGTTCGTTCCCTCCTTCAGCTTCTCGAGGCTGTGTGACTGTACCCGCCATCAGAACACCGCCCGCCTTACGATGAGTCGGATGGTGCGGTCTGCGTCCTGCTCCTCCTGCACGACGTCGAAGCCCTGCTCGGCCATGCGCGCTACCACAGCGTGGTAGGCGTAGCGCTGCTGTACTTGCTGGAGGAAGGGTTCGAGTTGGATGTCCTGGATACCCCACCAGTCCGCCACTAGTTGTGATCTTCCAGTAGGTTGTTCACTCGGGGTTTACCCGGAGAATTGGCGGTGCAAACCCAACCAATGCTTCGAGGACCCCGAATGAACAGCCATAAGAATGCCCGATTGACCGTACATGGTCGAGCCCTGCTGGTAAAACGCGTGCTGGAAGAAGGCCTGCGCCCTGCCGAGGTCGCCCAAGCCATGGGAGTCAGTATCCGAACCGTCTACAAGTGGCTCCAGCGCTACCGCGAGGAGGGCTACGAAGGGCTGCAAAACCGCTCTTCCCGCCCCAAGCGCTGTCCTCATCGCCTATCCCCCGCGCTCACGCAGCAGGTGCTTGACCGACGCCGGCAACGCCAGACCAACCGCCAGATCGCCGAGGAACTGAACATCGGGCTCAGTACCGTGGCGCGCCTGGTGAAGGCCGCCGGCCTGAACCGCCTCAGCCACCTCGACCCGCCCCAGCCGGACAACCGCTACGAATACGACGCCCCCGGTGACATGCTGCATCTGGACATCAAGCGTCTCGGCCGTTTCCGGCGCCCCGGCCACCGCGTCACCGGTTACCGTCGCAAGGACTCGCCCGGAGCGGGCTGGGAGTATGTCCACGTGGCCATCGATGACCACAGCCGTATCGCCTTCGCCACCATCCTCCCCGACGAGACCGCGCGGAGCGCCTGTCGAGCGCTGCTCAGGGCCGTGCGCTATTACGCCAGCCTCGGCATTCGCTTCCAGCGCGTCCTCACAGACAATGGCGCCGCCTACTGCTCTCGCGCCTTTCAGCGGCTGTGTCGCCGTCTCGGCCTGTCACATCGCCGGACCCGGCCCTACACGCCCCGGACCAATGGCAAGGCAGAACGCTTCATTCAGACCGCGCTGCGCGAGTGGGCCTATGCGCGGGCCTACGAAACCTCGGACCAGCGCGGCCAATACCTCCCCATCTGGCTCCACCAGTACAACTGGCACCGACCACACGCTGCTCTGGGGTATCGGCCTCCCATCAGCCGGTTACCTGCTGTGAACAACCTGGTGGGTTTACACAACTAGTTCGTAGATGTCGTCCTGTTTGTGGAAGCCGATGTCGTAACCGGAGTTCCGGGTGGGGATCATCACCTCCATCTCGGTCTGAATACCCTGACCTGCGGGGTGTAGCCGAGGTCCTCGAGGGCCGATACCAAGTGCGACTGCACCACCAGCCGGGTCTTCATGCGTGTGAAATGGGACATGGTGTATTTTTCCTCCCTGGTTGTTGTCTTCTTCCTACCCTGTTTTCGGGCGGATGTGCCTGGTGTGAACACCAATCCTGTCCGACGATGCACCGCGGTCGGCGGGCAGGCACGACGGTCGCCTGGCTCCCCCGGCTCAGCTAATACCCGCGTTGTCCATACAACAATTATGGTTGGGACTGCGCTTAGCGCAAATCATTCGTTTGGATTAGACCCATTGCCTTTGCGCTGCCGCGTCACGGGCTCCTGCGCCAGGGCGCGTTGCAGGAGCCGATGCAGCACCGCCGCCGAGCGTTTGTCGGCGGGGACCCGGAAACCCACGGTAACGGACTGTTTTCCAGGAATTTTTTTTACCTGGATATCCATGCCACCGGGCGGGACATCGAGCCCCTCAATGGTAGACACGCCATGCCACATTTGTCGCCCGCCCCCCATGCCATACCGGCCCAGGCTGTCGCCCACGCCGAGGATGTCGATCCAGCCCTTGTCCAGCAACTGGACGGCTTTCGGGATACATTTTGGACACAGTCTTGCTTGGGCATGGTTGATGTTGGCCATCGTCACCGGGTATTCCCGTTCCAGGAATCCGTCCTTCCACACGCCCTCGCTTTCGGCGGCCGTTGCCAGCATGGGGAATAAGAGAAGCAACAGCAAGCTGTTCCGGAATAGTCGCTGGTTCGGTCTTTTCATGTTTTTACTCCTCCTTATAATAGAGTCGCACGGTCATCATGCAAAATGGACGACAGGCGTGGTCTTGCATTCATGTTCGGTGATATCCCCTACGCGGTCCATTGAATATAAATATATAGAGGATGATCTGAATATTTTCTCAGCCAATTTCTTATATATTTTGTATGGTTTTTAGACCCCAACCGCTTAACCAATAGACACTATCTATTTGTTTTTACATGCTTTTTAATGTTTCAGCCATATCAAACGCGCTTGGCAGCAGTCACATATTGGCCGCCAGTGACGGCTAGGTGGCATTCAAGTGGTTACGCACCCGCCAGTAGAGCAATTTGTGCGACACTTGAAGCTGGAAAGATGGCCTACCTACCGAACTCCGCACCGATGCCGTACCAACCCTGCGCCACTTTGCTCTGACAGGTGTCAGCTTTATCCTTGTCCAGGTTGTAGGCTTCACGTGGAATGGGTGGCAGGTTTCAGTGGAATACGCAGGTTATGACTGGCAAGATATACTGAAAACAACCATCTGGAACCCAGCGTAAGTCGACGTAGAAATGTCTCAATAATGTGGTTGATAGAAAGCTTCTTATAGCAACCCGTGTAGAAGCAGATCATGCGTCTGATTTACTGGGTTCAACAGATAGCGAGGATGGATATCTTCGTTTACATCGAGGAGCTCTATAACCAGAATGTAAGCTTGACTACAACGGCATGCTATCGTCGATAGAGCACGAAAAATGTGTTTTTGGAAGCTCGAAGGCGTCTAGAAAACCTGGGCGTTTTAACAGGCTATATTTACAACCTATCTGACTGATACGTGTTTGTGGTTTGTTCAAACGTAACTGTGCCAAGGATCACAAAACTAATATGCAAGCACCTTGAGTAAATTATCATGAACCGCAGATTTGTTTTTAAAAAGAATGATTACCCTGAGCTGGTAATCCGAAATTCCCTATATTGGTTATCAGAAAAATGCAAATGGCACCTGAGCGAATCAGAAGACGAGTGGATTATTAGAATCAAAGATAATATCGATGATATTGAGTTTGATCTATCAAGGTTGCTTAATGACTTTAAGCTGCGTTATCAGATTGATGTAGAAACAAAGGGAATACGCAGAGAACTTATTAGGTCAGCACTACATGCAATTGCTTCACGAAAATAGCAGGTATATGCATCCGCTGCCTTTCTTCTTTAGAAGACTGGATGCTATTGGCAAGTACATCGCCACAAATCTTTGCGGAAGCTATATCTTATTGGACTCTCGACAAGAGCTAGAAAGCATCATTTTTGGCAGAACAGATAAACTATCTAACGAAAAAATAAATGAGCTGACCGCAAAAAGCTTTCTAGCAACTCAAGATGAATATAGGAGCCGACTATCGCTAGTTGGTTCAAAATATGCATCGATTCTGAATAGCGGCATTTTTGCGCCAAGCTTGTTTCTCGTCAATCCAACATTGCGCTGTGACCATAACTGCAAGTATTGCCAAGTTAGTCGCGCAAGCATCACGAAACGAGGCTTTGATATCCCTGAAAACAGCATCAACAAAATACTGTCAATCATAAAAGAAATACCCAACAGTAAAATAAAAATTGAATTTCAAGGTGGAGAGCCACTGTTAAGATTTGACTATATAAAGAAGTTTGTCGATAAGACGCAAAGAATACTGTCAGACAGAAAAGTTTCTTATGTTATTTGTACCGCTAACGGCCCAATGGATGAAGAAGTAATAAGCTGGGCAAGAGATAACGACATCGCGTTCTCTACGTCACTAGATGGCCCCAAGATCCTACACGACTCAAACAGGCCCGCAAAAGACTTTTCTGCATATGATAATACCATAACATGGATTAAACACTTACAGGATAAACTGGGTACACAAAGTGTTAGCTGTTTAGCGACTATTACACGGAAGAGTCTTGCGTATCCAATAGAGATAGTGCGCGAATACTTTGCCTTGGATCTTGAAGGTGTGTTTCTTCGCCCCTTAAGCCCATTTGGATTTGCTTCGTTGTCATGGAATAAGCTTGGATATAGCTCGAATAGATTTTTTGAATTTTATAAGTCGGCCCTAGATGAAGTAATACGCCTCAATGAATTGCGAATTTTTGTCGAGGAAATGACTCTGGTGCACCTAAGGAGAATTTTTAGGACTGGCATATCTGGGTATGTAGACCTAAAAAACCCATCGGGTTACGTAATGGGCGCCATGTCATTCAACTATGACGGAAACGTTTTCGGCTCAGATGAAGCACGAATGCTTTGGGAATCTACAAAAGCCGGCGAATTGGTGCTAGGAACGATTGATGACAGCGCAAAGCAATTACTAACAAATGCAAATACCATAGCAGTGCTTTCTGACACTATTGTTGGCACATCCCCTGGGTGCGATGAATGCGCCTATCAGATGTATTGCGGGGCAGACCCACTATTTCATCTAGCAACGCAAGGTAATCATATAGGTGATAAGTCGAAGTCATTCTTCTGCCAGTTAGAGCGGAAGATATTTGACCATCTATTTTGTCTATACGAAACATCAACAAGAGCGAGAAGGGTGTTTGATCAATGGTTGAACCTCTCAGAGTAAATACCCTGCCGTGCAGAGCCGATACGGAAATAGAGGGATTGTACGTATTCGGTCGGTCTAACGCAGAAGGGAAGGAAATCCCCCATCTTCCATTTATTAATCTGGATTCCACAGGAAACTCTGAAGGGTGGTATACGATAAGAAGCTTTCGTTCAGCAACAACGGTTGGTTCATTTTTTTGTGATGGCTTAAGTGAAACTTTTACAGAGGGCGACATTCTATGGATCAACCCTAGACACGGTAAAATAAAAGGAATATTGACAGCCGGCTCGAACGCAAACACTTTACTTTTAACCGAACAGTGCGAAAACCGATGTCGATTCTGCTCTCAGCCTCCTAATGAGCTGGAGGATACAGAGCTATATCATAAAGCTACTTTAGCCCTGCTTAATTTCGACACATGTGACTATGTTGGCC
This sequence comes from Thiohalobacter sp., assembly GCA_027010005.1. Taxonomy (GTDB): domain Bacteria; phylum Pseudomonadota; class Gammaproteobacteria; order DSM-19610; family DSM-19610; genus Thiogranum. The sequence continues at coordinate 10,905 of JALVCM010000067.1, read as the reverse complement.
TGTCTGGCGGAGAACCGACGCATAATAAAAACGCATTTTTAACTCTTATCAAGACAATAAGCAAACTAGGAAATAAAACCAAGCTTCATATATTAACCAATGGCAGGAGCCTTTCCAATTATGAATATGCTAGAGAAATTGTTCGTAATATTGGTGAGAGAGAGGTTCTTTGGGGGATTCCCTTGTACGGACATAAGGCGACATTGCATGATGAACTGGTTGGTTCTAGCGGAGCCTTTATTGAAACCATCTCTGGTATCTCTAATATCTTAAATTTGGGTCAGACTATTGAGCTTCGTATAGTCCCTACTCGCCAAAACATAACCAGCCTAAAAAATATATTGGAATTTATCACGTCCAACTACTTACCGATCAAGATTATTTCTATAATGAATTTAGAACCAAAAGGACTTGCGCGCAAGAACTATAATAGTATTTATACACCCGTCGAAGATCAGATCGACAATCTAGAAAAGGCAGTTCGAGTGGGCGAGCGATATGGATGTAATGTTAGGTTATTCAACTACCCCCTTTGCCTTGTTACTGAATATCTTCGCACTAGAGCAGTGAAGGCCATTTCAGATTGGAAGAACTATTATCCTCAGGATTGCATAGGATGCAAAGTACAACAGGAATGTGGAGGGATGTTTGCATCTTCTATTGGGAGTTTTCAAGAGAAAGTTAGGAGGATCAAATGAAAGATCGATTCAAAAGATTAGCGACATTGATTTCTTTATCGCTCGTCCAAAATAGTAATGCAGCTGTAAAAGTAGACAGCCCGTCTACTCCCTTGACCCCTGATAACTTAAAACCAGCTGATCTAAATATTGGTGTATCACAGTTACTCGCAGGACATAGAAGCCACTCATCACATGGCTCTCATCGATCACACCGTTCGTCTTCTGGTGGAGGCTACAGGACACCATCGCCACCTATATCTCCTAGCTATACACCACAACCGAAGAGGAGAGAAATTCATAATGCTGACCCACTTGGACAAAAGGCGCGCCCAAAATCTTCCTATCCTTCGAGAAGTACGTCCTCAGCGCAACGCCTGAAAGATAAGGAGGCAAGAAAAAATATTATTATGAGAATGCAATTAACACTACAATTTCAGGGTTATTATGATGGCCCAATTGATGGAATTATGGGGCCAAAAACCAGAGATGCTGTCAAAAAGTTTAAAAAGGATAAAGGCATCCCAGGAACAAGTGTGATGGACGCGGAAACATTAAATGCTTTGGGCATAAAAGGGTTCTAAATGAACAAAGCTTGGAAAATCATTGTTGCAATATTCGCTGCGGGATGGTTGATAAAGGAAATTCTGATTCCATTCGGTGCTGCGGTGATGTATTCCGATGATTTTATGAAATATGTTTATGAGTGTGATACCGCGATGGAAAGCAGTTGGTATTATCGACAAGATAATCTTGTCGACAAGCGTTCGGAAACAACACAACTTCTTGCCTGCCATCGATACGATAAAACAAGGAAAGTTCTACTAATGAGCGGGTTACCAGAAGAGTATCTCTCATGGCTTGGCCTAAAAAGCTTAGAACTTTACCAACGATCACCGGAAGAGTTTGTGAAACAGCATCGGTTTAGTGAAAGATGATTATACTAGTACTCCTTTTCACACTAGCCATTGTTACTGATGCGTGGGCTTTAGATCTTGATGATCAGATAGATCTTATAAAGAAAGTGTATAATTTGCAGCCAAAGAATTGTGGCGTTCCTATTATTGATAACCGTGCCAGAGTAACCGCTGGACGGGAGTTATTTGAATCGAAGATTCTAAGTGGTAACAAAGATATTTCTTGCAGGAGTTGTCACCTAGATCGATTTGGCAGCACGGATGGATTACCTTTGGCAATTGGGGTTGGCGGTGATGGTGAAGGAAAAGTTCGTTATCAGAATGGTGGCGTGCTGGTCCAACGTAACACCTTATCCCTTAAGGGACGAGGGCACCCCCAATTCAAAGCCTTTTTCTGGGATGGGAAAGCCCAACAAGATGGGCAAAGAATTGTTACACAGTTTGGCAATTATGTTACAGGGTTTGAGTCACCTCTTGCTGCGGCAGCGATATTACCTCTTGTGGAAAGAGATGAATTTCTCGGAGAGACAAGCTATCTAGCATCAAATGATATCCAGGCCAAGGTTGGAGATAAGGTATACTATGACAAATATATGGCGGTTGGAGAAGCAATAAGAAGTAGGATTATAAACTCCAATGATGCTTCAACGCGGGCCCTCAGAGAAAAGCTATCCGCAGCCGGTATCGATCCGCAAAAACTGGAGCTGGTTGATATAGGCAACCTGCTTGCACAGTTTATTGCGGATGAATTTAGATGCGAAGAAAGCAATTGGGACCGCTATTTGAAAGGTGATTTACAAGCCTTAACTACTCGACAGAAAGAAGGAGCAGTTTTATTCTTTGGAAAGGGACGCTGCGCCTCTTGTCATGACGGTGAGCTATTCAGCGATTTCGAATATCATTCTATAGGAACCCCTCAGGGAGAATTTGGTCCACACAGCAGACATAGGGATATAGGAAGGGCGGGCGTTACCAACCGGTTGGAGGATTTATACAGATTTCGCACCCCCCCGCTCATTGAAGTTAGTTCGACGGCACCATATGGACATAATGGGGTATTTCAAACACTCGAGGAAGTCGTTACTCATCACTATAATCCCATGGAGTTTTATATAAAGCATAGGGATTATTATTTAATAGATTATTACCGTATTGGGAAGCTGATGGGGTCGCGAGATAAACTATTAACTACAATAGACCTTAAGTCTAAGGATGAAATCGAAAAGATTGTTGCGTTCCTTAAAGCCATTTAAATGCATCTCAATACCTGCATTGCTATGCTTTGTCTTTGCAGCACAAGACGCAGGAGCTGTCTCCTGTAAAGTCGTGATCCACCCATGCACAATAACCGGATGTGACCTTTCACGGAAACTAGCTGTAACGATTCCAATTCAAGAAGAACAAAGCACACCCTATAATCGTCGTGAGTTTCTCGAATATTCGGGCGGAAGATGGGATGATCAGGATCACGATTGCCAGGACACCAGAGCTGAAGTGCTTAATGAAACATCATTAATTCCAGTGGTATATTCTCTTGATGGCTGTCGTGTTGAAATGGGACTTTGGTACGACCCTTATTCTGGATTAATGTTTGAGAATGCTCATGATTTAGATATTGATCATTTGGTCCCTATAAAAGAGGCTCATGAAAGTGGAGCATCAGAGTGGAAACCAGTAGATAGAGCTAGATTCGCGAATAGTTATCGCGTTTCTGCAAATCTGATTCCTGTATGGAAGTCGCTAAATCGCTCAAAGGGCGCAAAGGAACCAATGGGGTGGCTTCCCCCAAATAAGGAATACGTGTGTGAATACATAAACCGGTGGGCGTATGTAAAGTGGTTTAGTGGATTGAGCGTGGATCCAGATGAATGCTCCTATATTATAGAAAGACTGAATAGATGTCTGGACTAAAAATTCCAAGCCTGTTTCCCGAGGGAGAAAGAGGAATTATGGCAAAGACGAATAACCCAGCATTTTCTGCCAGACTATCTGGGTTAACTACTGAAGAACCGGCCACCGTTTAGCAGTCCAACTGGCTGCTGGGAGAGTTGTAGAAGGCGCTGGCGGAGCTGATACTCAAAGCCAAGCTTGATGCCCATCTGGAAACCGAGGCCGAGCGGGCGGTGGGCAACCACCGCAGTGGCTACAGCCAAAAGATGGTTCGCAGCGATGACGGCGAGTTGGTGTTGCATATACCGGCATTTACTTTTGACGCCGTTAACTCTCCGTAAATTTCCATGCCCATCTGACACTTGCCAAAATCGTTCTTCCAAGAGAAGACGATTGGTAGCAGCAAAGGCCTTACCCGAAAGGGCCGCCGCGCTCGAAGGGGCGCGCGGCGATGAAAGGATTACCCAAAGGGCGGCGCGTCCGCCGCTGCAAAATCCGCCCGGAACGGTAATCACGTTTTCCATGGTGTGAGTCAGTCGGCGTTGGTACAGTGCCGACGCATGAGCACGCCATCCGTATCCCGCATCACGCTCGCCCACATCCACGAGGCTGAGCTTGGCCCGTGGATCGAGCCCTGCCGGGTCCTGCTCAAGCATCTCAGGGGCTTGGAAAGGGTCATCGAGGACCCTGACGAGCTTCCCTCGGCCGTCGTCCTGGGCGCCCTGCGGGCTGCCATCGCGGCGCCTGGTCCGCGCCAGGCGGCTATCCTACGCCACCAACTCTGTCGCCTCCCCCTGTTCGAGTACCGGGCGGCGGCCGCCGGCGAAATGTGGAATCCGCTCGTGATCACGCTCGAGGATTTCCTGAAACGGCACGGCAACGCCGTGCATTTCTGGCGCGACTGGGAGCCTTGGCCCCGCCCGAAGAGGTCTCTGAATGGCTGGACCAATGGGTGCGCTGCTGAATCTCTAGGGCAGAAGGCGCCATGTCGGCCCGCCGGTGGAGGGGGCTCTGCCGATGCCGAATGCCGGCACCCTGCCTACGCCATGGTCTTCGAGGCCTACGCCGGCTTCGTCTAGCAGGTGCCGGCCTTGGAAGCACATCACCACGCCGGCCCACGCGGCGTGCTGATCCACGGGCTGGATGTGGTTCGCGAAGCCCTGAAACTGCGCCGAGGCCGGCTGCTGCCCCCCGGGGGCCGCCGCCGAGGAGCTGGCCGCCCGGCAGGACCTCTGGACCTATGCCACGGCCACCGGCGCCCTGCTCCACGACCTCGGCAAATCGGTCATCGACCAGCTTCCCAAGGTGCGGGTCAACACCAAGGTGGCCGAGTCCCGCACCACAGACAACAACGACTCGGACACACCGGTGGATTTCGTTGCCCAGAACGCGGACCGGCTGACCGAGATCGAGACCCAGATGCTCACCCCGGCGGACCTGGTACAGCTCCCCAATGGGCAGGCCTTCGGGCTGCTCGACGGGGGACAGTTCTACAAGTAGCGGCTCCCCTTGGCCGGGGACGCCCCCCTGCTGCCGCGGGACATGGATGAGATCAGGGCCTGGGTAGAGCGTTGCCGCCGGGAGCAGCCATGACTCGCAGGCGGCTGACCGAGGTGCTCTGTACGCTGAAATAGTTCTTCATCGTCTGCCTGCTGGTGCTGGGCAGTCAAAGACGCTGTGGTAGGGTTTGTATGGGATATTTTAAGCGAAAACAAGCAACAGTTGGCCATGGCCAACTCGCACCTTAAGCTATTGAAAATAATGAAAAACATTATCAAAAAAATGGTGCCCAAATTGACCTGTTCTGAGGTCCATTTTCTGGATAGAGGGCTGTCAATGAACAGTTGTTGATGCGTTGATGACAAGGTGGCTTAAAAGTCCGGTTCAATCGCACCGATCCTTTCTAGGATACCTTGCAAGATTTCAAAGTCGGCGTATCGGATCCGTATTTCACCGGATTTGTCTTTTGTGCAGGTGATCGTAACCGGTGAGCCGAGATATTCGGTGCTTTTTGGCTCCAGCTCACGAATGTTTGAAGCACTTGGACGATGCGATTGTCTCTATGGAGAGGCTACGGCGGCTCGAATCCAAAGAAGTGGTGGAGTAACTGTCCCTCGCGGAGTTGCTGTTAGACACAGTCCCCCGACGAAAAGAACGTCTACCGGGTGGACATGCTCTACGTGCTCTGGCCCTATCCCGACGGGGCGCGGGGCTTGGCAACCCTCAAGGCCAATCTCGCGTCCGAGGTGGACGTGATCAGCCGCCTGGCCGACGATCACGCCTGGGCCATCATCCGCACCCTGGCTGACGGGGCCTACGAGGCCGTCTTCATCTTGCTGGGGCTGGATGAGTTCATTCGCTGGGCAGTGGACCCAACACGGCTTTCGCCCCTCAACGAGACAAAGCGCCGGTTTCTCCTCGGCAACTGGATCTTTCTGGAGGCGGCGGCCTGATCACCTAGTATCTGCGGCGCACCGGCGCCGGCCGGGAGTTCGACTTCATCTATCACCGCACCAAGCGCGGCTTGGCCCTGTTCGTCCTCACCCTCTGGCTGAACTGCTTGGTACCACCCATGCCGCTAGACCCGAGCTGGGTTATTCCATCCTTCTGTTCATCTTTGGCATCAGCCCATCCGTTGCATTAGCGAGTTGAATCCGCAGGTGATTTATCTGCCACACTGTTCATCGAACAGCGACGTTTCAACGAGCGTCTTTCTGAGCATAAATATAAATTTCGTGCGTTCGTAAACGGCTGGCTACGTCGCGAAGCAGCCATGATATACTTGCCTCATGGCCGAGACGAACGACAAATCTGCAAATACCTACGTCGAGCAATTCGCATCCACGGTGCGCAATCTTGCAGCAACAATCGACGACGACAACGACCGCCGTGCGTACCTGAACACGGTCTCTGAAATCATAAAAACGTTGCGCGACAACAAGCTAGACGAGGCAACGACAAACAAGATCTTGCTTGCGAAAGACGACGAGCTGGCGAACTGGTTGCTGCTCAAAACACTCAGCAATCTCTGCGCAAAACGTGCTGACGAAGTGCTCCAGTCGTTTGGAAACAGAGACCCGCTGGAGACAGACAACCTCGACGACTAAGCCAAAAAATTCGTTTAGCAGATGTTGACAACGTCATAAGCATTTGCTAAACTAGGTATCAGACAGTTGAGAAAAGTTACGTGTTCCCTGCGTATGCAGGGATGACCCGATTCCTTACCGCTTGGTAGGTATTCAAAAGCACTTAGCGTTCTCACTGCGAAAGCACGATCAGCTCGTTTCCTTACCGCTTGGTAGGTATTCTAAAGTGCTTGACAAGGAAACCTCAACTGTCCAGACCCCGCCCTCGTGGCGGGGTTTTTTATTGTATGCTATCCTGTTAGCGAGTGTAAAATTGCAAGGACACGACGATGGCAGCGAAGAAAAAAAGAGCAAAGAAGAAGGCCACCAAGAAGAAAGCTGCGAAGAAAAAGGCAGCACTAAAGCGCAGCGTCTGGGATGACCTGGCTGCTGGTGAGGACGTTGATCTGACGCGTGAAAATCCGCTGTTGGGCATGTTGTTTCGGCATGCCTGGCGGCAGGGTATGTCGATCTCTCAACTAGCTAAAAGCCTCGGCGTCACACCGGGATACATCTCGCAGATGCGTTCAGGACACCGCCTCATCAAGCACATCTCAGACGAATTCGCAGATCGCGCAGCAGAGTTCCTTGGCGTCCCTCGGAGCGTCGTTCTGCTCGCCGCAGGGCGCGTCAGAGAGGAGGATTTTCTGCCTGCAGACGAGCCTGTAGAGCACCAAATTGATCTCGGAATCGAGACTCTGTTGCGTGATCCAAGGTACGCTCCATTGGCACCGCCTCGCGTTGCTGAGTTCGATTACGAGACAAAACTGTTGATCTTACGACTGTACGAAGACGCATCAGGCAAGTCGTTCCTTGGCAAGCGGATCACTGCTGACGAGGCTGCAGAGCTGATAAAACGCCTCTCCAGTGACTGAACACTTTACACATGATTATGATTTAACTTTGGAGACTGTCCTGTTTTTGCATAACAGGTACCTATACTGGATAGGACAGACGTGTCCTTGATAGAAACCAACCAATGAGGTACCTCACATGCAAACTATCGAAAAAACACTTGATAGAATCGAGCGAACAGCAGAGCGTGTATTTCAATCTGGACGACTGACGACACGTGTACTGCGTCACGTGCACGTTGTGCTCTACATTGCGATCGCAGCAGCAGTTGCAGTGTCAATGCTGACACGTCAGCCGGATCTCTACGTCGCTGCAATTGGCCTGCTCGCTATCGTCGTACCCTGGATCACCGGCGCGCTGGTCGATCGTCACGACGAGACTGTCAGACACGCAGCAAACGCCGTGCTCGCTGCTCGTAATCGTACGATTGATGATGCCGTGATGGATTGCCTCGGCGAGTTGCTCGCGGAGCACAACAGCTCGAATCTGGACGAGGACGTGCGCTGGCTCGCGAACGCGGCATACACGGCTCACGTCGCGATCCAGAATCGTGAGTTCGACGACGAACGTCGCACGCAGTTCGTCGCAGCAGTGTACGCTCGATACCGCGACGCGCTGGTCACGCTGAGGATGTGTCAACAGCGCGAGGAGGAACAACGCGAAGCGCTGCTCTCACATCTGCCGAGCGAAGCCGTGAAAGTGTTGAATCTGTAGTTAGTCAGCTGCGCATCCGTGCGCCTTACTCAACCCCGCCACCTCGGCGGGGTCTTTTTGTTGTGCTCGCGCACAGAATCAGACGCTGCGCGTCTGTGCCAACCGGATTCCCTATGTGCGTCAGCTCAGATCGTGCGTTCCGGACCCCGGTTGCTTCCCCTTGACCAGATCCCTATCGCCGCCCTGCTCACCAGTCCGCCATCCGCAGCAGGGCTGCGGCCAGCTCGGGACTCTTCGTCTCGCTCGCCCAGTCGCGCAGCTCACGCTTCGTCGTATTAGTGTCGACGCTCAAGATCTCGTCAACCGTCAGCACTCGTGACGCCTCGCGGCGCTGGCGGTATTCATTCAGGTTGATCACGTTGTTCATGTTCTGCACCTCGATCACACTTCTGCTATCAATATGTTTATCTGAACACTCTGCTAATGACAAACATGTCGTCTTAATTGCGCCACACATCCCAGTAGACTATGCCATATACGCCGATAAGAACACCGAAAATACCGGCTGGGACGCCCAAGGCGATTGCCCATGCCAGCGAACCCATGTCATACGCGAACTGCGCGCCTCCACCGAGAATCATAGCCATTACCAGCGTGCGATTGAGATACTTTTGTACGTACGCTGGCAGCATCGCCAGATCGAATTCGCCTTGTGAATTCATCGGCAGATAGTACGCCAACAACAGCGTGACAAACCCTGCACTGCTAGCCTGCTGCTTCCGGTCTTGTTTTTTCATCTACTGTCTCCTCTCATACGCAGAGTACAGTTTATCGAAACACATTTCGCTTGGGTAGCTATACAAATCAGGACACAACTGAACAAAGATTACTATTGCTAACAGTTTGTGATCATGTTATACTATTGCTAACGAATCATGCGCATAAGTGGAGATAGACAGATGCTAAAGATGCGAATTTCGGAATACGTTGAGCGCAATTACGCGCAGGGCTCACGGCCCAGTTTGATGACGGTCAAGCGACGCATCAAGCGTGGTGAGCTACCTGGTGTCAAGGAAGGTGGCAGGTGGTATGTTCTTGTGAACGAGGACGGCACACCGCAACAGCGTTCCGGCCTGCAGCCCGTGAACGCGCTTGTCGACCGAGTGATGAGCAGAATCGAGAGTTGACAGATAAGGAGATGACAGATGGCCCGCAAACGTTCTGACAAGAGACGCAACTGGCCAAAGAACTTGTACGTGACGCGACGTAAGGACGGACGGTTGTACTACTACTACCTGCGCCCGGATCTGGAAAAAGGAGATCCGGATCGCACGCAGATCTTCGGCTACGTTACAGAGCGCGAGGCGATTGATGCGGCCGAGCAGCTGAACAGGGTGTTCGCACGAGGCGCGCAACTTGTTGAGACAGTACTGCGCAAGAGCAGCAAGCGCGTAGACGAATACACGACTGTCGCAGACTACGTCGACAGATTCACGTCAGAGGTACTGCCGGCCCGGCGCGTCAAAGGTCAGCCGCTGTCGTCGTACACGTTGCGTGAATACAACCGCCTGTACAAGAACATCGTGGCAGGACTGAACGGCAAGCGCCGGCTCTCTGCAGTCACGCAGTCTCAGCTCGCGCAGTTTCTGCAGGAAATCGGCACGACTCCCGAGGTCTACAATAAATACCGCACGAGACTTGTGGATTTGTGGGCAGAAGCTGTATCAGACGGGATCGTGGCAGAGAACCTCCCGGCCCGGATCCGGCCCGCCTCGGCTGCGGCCAAGCGGCGACAGCGGCTCACACTCCCAGGTACGCGGCCCGGTGAGACTGGGATCGACCCAGTCGAGGCCTATCTGGCGATCTGGAACCAGGCCGACAACGCGATCCGGTGTGCCATGGAGCTGAGCGTCAACGCACTGCAGCGTCGTCACGAGGTCTGGCGCTGGCGGTACGACTGGTCACGTGATGACGAGGATGGCCGGCACGTGTACGTTGCAATCAGCAAAACACGCAAGCACGGTGTGGGATCTTACGTCAGGATCCCGGAAGCGCTTCCGGTCGTAGTGTCAGGGTTCGGTGCCCGCACTTTGGGTGAGGTCATCGAGGCCTGCAGGGACGACGTGCTGTGCCCGTACCTGGTCCACAGACGCCCGAAGCGCGTACGACGCTCAAGCGAGCGCGAGCACCCGTTTCAGCTCACGCTGCAACAGATCTCCAAGGGGTTCGCTGAGGCGCTGGACAAATCAGGTCTGTACGCCCATCTGAGCCCCGCTGAGCGGCCGACGTTCCATGAGCTGTTGGCCCTTGGGGAGCATCTGAGACAGACGCAGGGCTGGTCTGTGCACGCCATACAGGTGCTGCGAGGTCACAGTCAGGAGCGCACGACCAGGCTGTACCTGGACGGACACGAATGGTCGACCGTCAAGATCCCAGTCTGACTGGGCCAGCCGGCACAGGGCTGGTTATTTTCTCGCCAGCGACCTCAGCGCGTTGCGGTACTGGCGCATAACGGCCTTCGCCGCCGCGAGTTGCTCACGGTACTGGTACAGGCGCTTATCTGGTGGGATAATTTTCAACAGATTTTGAACAGATTTTGAACTGGCAATTCAGCCCCTCGTTAGAGGGGCTTTTAACTGTCTGATTTCATTGGGGAAATATGGTAGTCGCGATTGGATTCGAACCAACGACCCCCACCATGTCAAGGTGGTGCTCTAACCAACTGAGCTACGCGACTGTTGTCAGGCGGCGCAATTTACCGGAAGGCCCCCGTGAATTCAAGCCCTT
>JALVCM010000066.1 GCA_027010005.1 Thiohalobacter sp. | reverse complement strand
GGCGTAATTCAGGTCCTTGCGCGGGGGAATCGGGTCATAGCCGTTTCGCACGTGTTCCCAGTTCGCCACGATGGTCGCCATGCGGGCAATGATCTTGACCGACATGTTGTGGACGTAATTCAGGTCCCCGCACTGCGTGCCACCGGTGAGACATTCATCGCCCGGGTAAAACATGCCAAGGCTGGCCACGGCGGTCTGCAGCATTTCCATCGGGTGTCCGGTGGCCGGCAGGGATTTCATAATGTCACGGACGTTGTACTTGACCACACGGCTGGCACGTAAATGCTTTTCAAATGCGGCAAGCTCATCGGTGGTTGGCAGGCGGCCATCGAGCAACAACAGGGTGGTTTCCTCGAAGGTGCTGTTGAGCGCCAGCTCCTCGATGGGGTAACCACGATAGGTCAGGATGCCAAGGTTGCCATCCAGATCCGAAATATTAGACTGTGTCGCCGGCACACCTTCCAGGCCGGGCAGGTATTCGCTCATTCCTATCTCCTGATCACAGCGCGCAACGTGTCGCGCCAGGTTTGAGGGTGGGTATTCTACATCGCCTGACGGTGAACGCATCAGGAATGCCCGTCCCGGAATGAAAAAAGGCGCAAAAAATGCGCCTTTTCAATAAATTGACGGACTATATCAGACCGAGAAGGAGGAACCGCAGCCGCAGGTCGTGGTGGCGTTGGGGTTGCGGATCACAAAACGGGCCCCTTCCAGGTCTTCCTTGTAATCGACTTCTGCGCCGACCAGGTACTGGAAACTCATGGGATCGACCACCAGCCTGACGCCGTCCTTTTCAATCTCGGTGTCGCCTTCGTTGACGGCTTCTTCAAACGTGAAACCATACTGGAAACCGGAACAACCGCCGCCCGTGACGAAAACGCGCAGCATCAGCTTGTCGTTACCTTCTTCCTCGATCAGGCTCTTGACCTTCCTCGCGGCATCATCGGTGAAAACCAGCAGGTCTTCCGACGTTTCCATATCCTGGGCAGTGTTTTCGCTCATCGTTGCAGCTCCACTCACAAATTCTGACAATCTCAATGGGTTCAAGTATGCATTTACCCAGTATTTTGGTCAAGTATTACTTGATTGCCGTCATACCCGGTTCGTCCAGTACCGGGGCTTCCTTGCTGTCTGCCACTTCCAGCCGCTCCGCGGCTTTACGGTGCACCATGCTCCCGTTCACCTCCGCCCCCATCGCCATCTCGATCAGGCTGTAGTACAGGTTACCCGTGACCCGCGCATGGCTGGCCAGCTCGACCCGCTCGCTGACGTGGACATCACCCACAACCGCCCCGTTCAGCACCAGGTTCGGTACCTGTACATCTCCCTCGATACTGCCCTGCTCACTTACCGTCAACACGGCACCGGAACCCGGCTCGGCGATAATATTGCCTTCCACCCGGCCATCGATATGCAGACCGCCGCTAAAGTGAATATCACCCTTCAGGCGGGTGTGCTGCCCGATAATGGTGTCGATACTGGAACAACCCGTGCTTTTTCCCCATCCAAACATTATTGCCTCCTTGACCTGGCAAACAGACCTGACGCTCAGACCGGCCAGTCTATCGTTGTGTCGACACCGGCTGGCTGCCCTTTACCCCGCGGTCGCAAACGGACGCTTGCCCGTTGTGGCCTGAAATTGTCAGGCAACACCAGTTCACCTGAAAAATGCTGGAAATACCTGAACTTGTACTTCAGCGTTGCGGCACCGTCAGTCACCAGTGCGGACAGCGGCAGCGTAACCGGTTTGCCATCCTGCAAACCTTCCACTTCAATCAATATCGAGCCACGCGCATAGCGGTCGTTGCGTTTCAGCTGCGTCAGGGTCAGATTATAGTCGAAGTGCCCTGCCCCGTTTCCGGGAACCAGTTCAAAACGCTGGATACGCAAACCGGCTTTTGCATTACCGGGTGACACAATGCCTCGGTAAAATTCCAGCTCCCGGCGCAACTCCAGCAGTTCATTCTGCAAATCTGCGTAGGAATTTCGCACCTCGAGGTTAGCCAGCCGATCGATCTCACTGGATTTTTGCAACACCACCACATGTTCGCGCAACTCACGATTATGCTGTTCAAGTGTTTCGATCTGTGCTTCCAGCCGGTCACGCTGTGCTTCCAGCCGCACCAGTTCCTCGCCGGCAAACTGCTTGCCGAAGTTGAATGCCAGCGAGGCCCCCAGCAGGGCCAGTCCGACAAGTACACCGAGGACCAGCCACAGGGTCCTCGGTGAATACACCAGTATCCTGCGTTGACTGCTTTCCATCAGGGCAGCAGGGCAATGCTGTGCAGACCCGCGGACTCATCCAGCCCGAACATGAGATTCATATTCTGCAGCGCCTGGCCCGCGGCACCCTTGACCAGGTTATCGATAACCGACAGCACCACGACAAGGTTCGAATCGGGCGCACGGTGGATTGCCAGCCGGCACTGATTGGCGCCCCTGACGGAACGGGTCTCGGGGTGCGAACCGGCCGGCATCACATCGACAAACGGTTCATCCCGGTAGCGCGTCTCATACAGGGATTGCAGGTCCAGCGCCGGGTTGTCCAGCGGCAGGTAGAGGGTGGCATGTATGCCACGGATCATCGGTGTCAGGTGTGGCACGAAGGTAAACCCGACCTTCTGACCGCAAGCTGTCTCCAGTCCCTGGCGGATTTCCGGTAAATGGCGGTGCCCCGGCACCCCGTAGGCCTTGAAGCTCTCGGAGGCCTCTGCCAGCAACGTGCCCACGGCGGCCTTGCGCCCGGCACCGCTGACGCCGGACTTGCAGTCGGCAATCAGGCCGGACAGGTCAGCGCCAACAGCATCCAGTAAAGGCAGGAAACCGAGCTGCACGGCAGTGGGGTAACAACCCGGGTTGGCCACCAGGCGGGCACCGGCAATGGCCGCACGGTTCACTTCCGGCAAACCGTAGACCGCCTCATCCAGCAACGCCGGGCAGGCGTGCGGCATGCCATACCATCTCTGCCATACGGCCGGATCTTTCAGGCGGAAATCGGCGGCCAGGTCGATTACCTTCACGCCTGCATCCAGCAGCGATTCGACCATGGTCATGGCAATGCCGTTGGGTGTAGCAAAAAACACCAGGTCACACGCCGCCAGCCGCGCCGGGTCCGGTTCACTGAAATCGAGGTCGATGTGTCCACGCAGGTTCGGGAACAGGTCTGCCACCGGCGTACCTGCCTCGCCACGGGAGGTAATCACTTCCAGCTGCACAGCGGGGTGCAATGCCAGCAATCTCAATAATTCGACACCGGTATACCCGGTTCCGCCTACTACACCAACCTTGATCATGAAGGGTTCCGTCTGTTTGGGTGGCCTGAAAGACGCTTATTCTCCGCACAACGCCGGAGTTTGTCCATGCAGGGCAATTGCATGTGCGCGCCAGAGAAAATACCATGTCGCCCGCAACCACCCACGTATTCTCCAGGATGCCCCCGGGCAACAACATGTCATGCTGACTCATCTTCGTAATTCCGGGAAAGACCTGTTGTCACCAGACGCCTGGAAAATCCGCCTGATCTTCTGGGCCGGTGCGGTGGTGGTTGGTTTGATCGCATCCGGCTTCGCCATCAGTACCCTGTATGCTGAAGAAGGCTTTCACATGCTGCTCGAATATGGTGACTGGGTACCCTTTATCCTTTGCCCTGTCGGCCTGGTGGTCGTTTCCTGGCTGACCCGGAAGTTTTTTCCCGGCTCACAGGGCAGCGGTATCCCGCAATCGATTGCCGCCCTGCAATTGCCGGAACACACTTCGCGCACCGTACTGCTGTCATTCCGGATCGCCTTCGGGAAAATCCTGCTGACCCTGTTTGGCCTGTTCAGCGGCGCCTCGATCGGTCGTGAAGGCCCTACTGTCCATATCGGCGCCGCCATCATGTTCTCGCTGGGGCGCTTCGCCAAATTCCCGCACCACTACATGGACCGTGGACTGATCCTTGCCGGCGGTGCGGCCGGTATTGCTGCCGCCTTCAATACCCCGCTGGCCGGTATTCTGTTCGCCGTGGAAGAAATGGGGCGCTCTTTCGAGGAACGCACCAGTGGCGTGCTTCTGACCGGTGTTTTCATCGCCGGTATTACTGCTGTCGCGGTACAGGGCAACTACAGCTACTTCGGTACCACATCAGCCGGCCTGCAGGCCACTCAAATGCTGGTGCCCGTGCTGATCTGCGGTGTTGTCGGCGGCCTGCTGGGCGGCATCTTCAGCACCATACTCGTGCAGGGTTCAAGACGCCTGGCGCCTGTCATGCAACGCCGGCCCGTTATAGTGGCCGCACTGTGCGGGCTGGGGATTGCAGGCGCCGGTTTCCTGTCCGGCAACACAGCCTACGGCACCGGTTACGAAGAAGCTTCATCTATCCTCACCGGTACCAGCACTTTGCCGGAAAGCTATCCCATCATGAAAATGCTGGCGACCATCTTCTCTTACCTGAGCGGCATCCCGGGCGGTATTTTTGCCCCCTCCCTGGCAACCGGTGCCGGTGTGGGCGCGGAAATCGCTAGCTGGATGCCTTCCATGCCGGTCTCCGCCATTATTATTCTCGGCATGGTCGGCTACTTCACCGGTGTCGTCCAGACACCGATCACGGCCTTTGTCATCGTGATGGAAATGACCGACAACCAGGAACTGCTGTTGCCGCTGATGGCCACCGCGCTCATTGCCTACGCCACATCACGTTTCGTCTGCCCGCAACCGATTTACCGTGAACTGGCGCGTTCTTTCCTGCCACCGCCCGTGGAAAAGAAAACAGCGAACGATTAATACTGGGCCAGTGTCGCTATACAGTCATTGCGAGCACCTCACCCCGCTGCGCGGTGACGAATCGGGGAAGAACAACCCGTCATTCCGGCGCAGGCCGGAATCCATAAAGTTTCAAGGGGTCAGAGTACTTGATATTCATGAATATCAAGTACTCTGACCCCTTGAAACTCGGTAATCTCATGCAGTCTGGCACCAGATTAAAAAGATTGCTTCGCTGCACTCACAATGACGGGTAGCGTTCGCGCTGGTCCGGTCGACGCGGTACCATTTCACCATGAAACTGAAAGACATCCTGATTGCATTGTTTGCGCTG
>JALVCM010000065.1 GCA_027010005.1 Thiohalobacter sp. | reverse complement strand
CAGCACGGAACCGTCCTTTCTGACCTTGCGGTATTCGATCCCGTTGCTCTCGGCCGGGTCCGAAAAACGTTCGGTGATATAGGCAATAACGCGTTCCTGGTCTTCAGGGTGGATGACCAGGGTTGCTGGTTGCCCGACCAGCTCATCCACTTCGTAGCCCAGCATCCTGGCGCCGGTTCGGTTGATCGATTCAAATTCTCCGCGCACATTGACAATGGAATAGATATCAGGCGCATTGTCATACAGGGTCTGGTAACGTGCTTCACTGACTTTTCGTGCCCGTTCCGATTTAACTGTTTCGGTAACATTGCGGAAGATTCCGCGGGTCGATACGGCTTCTCCATCCCTGAAAAGACTTCCACAGTCACCTTCAAGGTGTACTGTTTCGCCACTTCGGGTGACAAATTTGAAGTCAATACGCCGCATTGATTCACCCTTCTTCAGGCGTGAGAAGCGCTCACTGCAACAGGCCAGGCTGTCGGGGTGTAATACATCCGTCAATGACAGCTGCCTGACCTCGTCCACACTGTAGCCCATGGTTTTACGCCAGGTCTGGTTGGTGTACAGGAATCGACCTTCCCTCGACAGACACTGGATAAGGTCGCTGGTGTTGTCGAAAATGTCGAGGTAGCGTTCACGGCTTTCCCGGAGTTCTTCGGCAGTTGCCTGCTGGCGTTGTTTTTCTTCCGCCTGCTGTACAACAAACGGGACAAGCGTACACAGTCTGGCCAGTGCGGCAGGTGTATTGATGACCAGCTGGTCAAAGCCGTACTCCAGGTATTCTATGACTTCCGGCTCGGCGCCGGTTCCGGCTACAGGAATCACTGGCAGGTTTTCGCGGCCTTGCTGGTGCAGCAAGTGTGTCAGTTCCCGTGCAGAAAGATTTTCCGGGCCGGGTTCAGTGATAATGACATCAGGCACCGGGCTGCCTGCCAGGGTATCGCTGAGCGAGCGGAACTGATTACTGCGCGACAGCTGGCAGGCAAAGTCTGCATGTTTCAGTGCGTGCCCCACGGCGTCACAGGAGGCGTCACTGCACATCATCAGTATGTTGATACTTCGTTTACTCATTAAACCCAACCACGTATTCTGTTTGCCACAAGTTTAATAAATCCATGTGAAGTGTGTCGCGACATATTTGTCATAATTGCGCAGTATCAACAGGCCATTTGATCGGCAGAAAGCCGGAAAACTTCACGTAGATATTATTTATCAATAAGTTAAAGAACATTTATAATGTTTAATCTTAAGAAGACTCTGATTTATTCGTCATGAAGCTCAGTCTTATTATCCCTGTTCTTGATGAAGCCGGGAACATCGGCATGCTTCTGCATGCCCTGCAACCCCTCCGGCAACGGGGGCACGAGGTTATCGTTATCGACGGGGGCAGTGACGATGACACAGTGATAATCGCGACACCACTGTGCGATCACTGCCTGACAAGCAGCCCGGGGCGGGCCGTGCAGATGCAGGCCGGCGCCAGTGCCGCGTGTGGCGATGTGTTGTGGTTTTTACATGCCGATTCATCCATCCCGGCACAGGCAGATGCGATAATCTCGCGCGCGCTGATACATTCGGACTGGGGTGGCTTCCGGGTACGTCTTTCCGGTGAGCAGGGGTTACTGAGAGTGGTCGAGCAGCTGATGAACGTCCGCTCGGCACTGACGGGTATTCTGACCGGTGATCAGGGAATATTCATTCAACGAAGCCTGTTCGAGCAGGTGGGCGGTTTCCGTACACTCCCGCTTATGGAGGATATCGATCTCAGCACACGCCTTAAACAGGTGATGCGGCCGGCTTTTGCCGACAGCGTACTGGGAACGTCCAGCCGCCGCTGGGAAACCCGTGGCACAGTGAGGACGATTGTTCGCATGTGGATATTGCGGCTGGCATTCTATATCGGTGTCCCGGCACGTTACCTGGCAAACCACTATGTCTAGATACAGGCCTTACCGTTATCCCGATGCCTGTATTGTTATCATGGCCCGCGCACCGGAATACGGGCAGGTAAAAACCCGCCTGGCTGCCGGTATGGGTAAAGATGCAGCACTTGCCGCCTACCAGCAACTGCTCGAGACAACGCTGCACACCGCCACTGGCAGTCATCTTGCGCCGGTTGAATTACACCTCGATGGAGACATGACACATCCACTTGTCCAGGAACTTGCAGCGCACACGGGAGTGAAACTCGTGGCCCAGCAGGGTGATGACCTCGGCCAACGCATGTACCTTGCCCTTGACCGGGCATTACGCAATTTCAACAGCGCATTGGTGATAGGCAGCGACTGCCCGGTCATGGATACAACCTACCTGGAAAATGCCCTGCAAACGCTTGCCAGCGGGTCTGACGTCGTGATCGGACCCAGCGAAGACGGCGGCTATGTGCTCATCGGCGGGAACAGGGCGGATGAGCGCATATTCAGGGATATAAGCTGGGGCAGCGACAGCGTTATGCAGCAGACCCGGGCAACCCTGGGCAGGGCCGGTATCCGTTACGCGGAACTCGACACGCTGTGGGATGTCGATCACCCGGAAGATTACAAACGCTGGCAGGATGTCTGCCGGATAGCCGCAAACCAGCCACCTCGACAGGAACCTAACGATGAGTCAGTCACAATCCGACGGAATACGCCAGAATGTTCGTCAGGCCTACAGCGAAGTTGCCGAGGCCAGTAACGAGGGTGAATGCTGTGGCGAGGCTTCATCCTGTTGTGGTGTCTCCGAAGACAAACAGATCAATACGTTGATATCGACCCGCCTGGGCTATTCACAGGAAGACCTCGACAGTGTGCCGGAAGGTGCCGATATGGGGCTTGGTTGCGGTAACCCGCGTGCTATCGCCAGCCTGAAGCCCGGAGAAGTGGTGCTTGATCTTGGCAGTGGCGGTGGCTTCGATGCCTTCCTCGCGGCACAGGAAGTCGGCGACAAGGGACATGTTATTGGTATCGATATGACACCGGGCATGCTCAGCAAGGCACGCGCCAATGCAGAGAAGGGTGGCTTCAGCCAGGTGGAGTTCCGGTTGGGGGAGATCGAGTACCTGCCGGTCGCGGATGCCACTATCGATGTCATTGTTTCCAATTGTGTCATCAACCTGTCGCCCGACAAGCCACAGGTGTTCCGGGAAGCCTTTCGGGTTCTGAAACCCGGGGGACGACTGGCGGTCTCCGACGTGGTGGCCAGTACCGAACTGCCGGAATCCATGCGTAACGACCCTTACCTGCATTCTGCCTGTGTGGCCGGTGCCTCACTGGTCACTGAACTGGAAGGCTGGCTGGAAGCAGCAGGCTTTACCGACATTGTCATTCAGCCGAAAGATGAATCACTGGAATTTATCAGGGACTGGGCGCCGGGGCGGGGAATAGAAGACTATGTCATTTCCGCGACCATTGAAGCGGTAAAACCGGCCTCAGTCTGAGGGCTTGTCCGGCTGCCTGGTCAGGGTGTCGATCAGTGCACAGCTTGCGCCGTCCGCCTCGGTCTGACGGCAGGCATCAATCATGCTGCTGAGTGTATCGTACAGGCATTTCAGGTCATTCAGCCGGGCTGTGACCAGTTCACGTTTCTGCTCAGCCATGTGGCGTGCAGTACTGCAACTTCCATCATTCAGTTGCAGGAGTTCGGCAATTTCCTTCAGTGAAAACCCCAGTTCCTGCGCACGCTTGATAAAGTGGATACGCGATACAACCTGTTGCGGGTAACGCCGGTATCCCTGTGCCGGTTTGGGAGGTTCATGCAACAGCCCGATACGCTGGTAGTAGCGTATGGTTTCGACGTTAACACCCGCCTGTCCGGCCAGTACGCCAATTGTCAGACCCGGTTTTCTGCTTTGCATGGCAACGAGTGTACTCGTGCAGACATCATGAACCAAGTTCCCGGGACTCAACAACCGGTCTATCAATACAATCAGTGCCGGGGCCTATGCCCCGACACTGAAGTAGTCCACCCGTTTATGAACCAAACTCACTGCGCAGATACTTGATAACATTGCGCAGGTCTCCACCCGTGAGCGCACTGTTGCCGCCACGCGGTGGCATGGCCATCGGCGATCCCGGACTCTGGAAACCGTTTTGTACATTCTTCAACAGTTCCTCGTCACTCTTGCTCAAACGCCCCTGTGGATTGGTGAAATCTGGAACGCCGGCAAACACACCCTTTCCATCCGGGCCGTGGCAGGCGATACAGGTTTGATGGTAAATCTCCTTGCCGGACAGGTTACTGGCAGGTGACTCATCTGGCTGGGTCGTGTCGGGTGAAAATGCCACATTGGATGTCTGCAGGAAGGTCAGGATATCCCTGGCCTCCTGGCCAGTGAGACCGGCCCGCACACGCATATGGAATACCGTGGTCAGCCATTGATCATCGCGCAGCTCATTGGCCGGCCTGATGTTGTGGCAACGTTCACAGTTATCGGCCCAGGCCTTTGAGCCTCGTGCAAAATCACCTGGTGCCGGGTAGTCGAATGCAGCCGCTGGCAACGAGAGCAATACAGAAGCCCCGATGGAGATGGCAGCCACGGTTGTTTTAAGCTGTTTTGTCAAACGTGTTTTCATCGTCATCACTCCTTAGAAGCCGTAAGCCAGTTGTGTCAGGAAGCGGTTGTCGTCGGCAGGGCTTCCATTTTCACCATCGTTCAGTTCATAGGTAAACTTGGCTATGAAATTACTGGTGAACAGATAATTCAGGCCCAGTGCCCATTGTTGTACGTCCTGCGTATCGACAGCAGAGTCGAAGTCAGTGTAGCGTACGACAGCTTCCCATTTCGTCGGGAGAAACTTGTAGGCTGCCTGGGTATACCAGGATTCCCAGGTTGCCGATCCCGATGCTGTTATACCGGTTTTTGCGGAGCCGACACGCGTCTTGACGTACTCGCCACGTACACCCAGTGACCGGTATGAGAAATTGAAATCTGCGCCATACACACGGTAATCACGCGTCTCCTCATCCAGTACAAGCTCTGGCAGTCCTGAGTCATCCTCCAGCTCGGTTACAGTTGCCTTGCCGGTCACCCCGGAGAAACCAACCTCCAGCCCGGGCATGGGTAAAATTCCAAAACGTCCACCATATGTCAGTTCTTCATC
>JALVCM010000064.1 GCA_027010005.1 Thiohalobacter sp. | reverse complement strand
GGGAAAAATGCCAACCGGTTTCCACAGGTTATTGTACGGGATCAGTACGGGGAGAAAGCCTGGTTTTACCAGGATTTGCTCGCCGATAAACTGGTACTGGTCAGCTTCACCTCGGTCAAGGGTGAAGACTATTATCCGGTGCTCAACAATCTCACCAAAGTACGTGAAATCATCGACGATCGTATCGGCAAGGTAGGACAGGATGTGCATATGTACACCTTTACCACCGACCCACACCGTGACACGCCGGAAGCACTCAAGGCACTGGCCGAGAAGCACGGTGCCAAGTGGCGTTTCTTTACCGGTAGTCCGGAAGACATCCGGGAGATCCTGGCTTCCTTCAATGCCCGCGGCAGTTTGTACGGGCTGACATGGATCGGTAACGAAAAGACCGGGCGCTGGACCAAGAAACCCAGCCAGTTGCAACCGCTTTTCATTGCTGAACCTGTGGCAAGACTGGCGACCGGCAAGCACCACCGCCCGTTCCTGGTCGACATGCACAGTGTCTGATGATTACACATTACACGATATCCCTTGCAGGTTGCGCGTACAGTGGCGCCACGGCCGGGGAGGAGGTGAAAAATCAATGAAGTACAAAAGATCTTTTATTCAAGCGCGTATTGCCGCAGCGCTTGCTTTGTTTGCCGGCGGCATGAGTCTGGGCGGCAGCGCCTGGGCGGAGTGCGAATTTCAATTTGACCCGTTCCTGACCAATGCAACAGGCTCACCAAACCCTGTGTTCAAGTGGCGGGGACATCCCTGTGCGCAACCCGAAGCGGGGCTTTCCCAGCGCAGCGAATCGGCTGATGGTGTGACCACCATTATCAATACCCCGGAAGGGCAGCACGCTGCGGTCGATCCGTTTGCGAATCCACCCGGTTCAAACTTTCTCATGACGGTCTATGAGAATCTGAGGGATTATGAAAACCGGGAAATGCCGAACACCATGCCTTCGACGCCGGACAACCCGTACAACCTGCACGATGGGCCGGTATTGACCGAGTCAATCGACAAGAGAAGTCCTGACGATGATCTGGATATGATTATCGACAAGATTGAAGCCGCCGCCAGGCGGGGCAAGTCGATTGATGAGGACCTTGTCGAGTTCGGTATCGATATCCTTGAAGGTAACCCCATTGATCGTGCCTACAGCGGATTACCAATGCTGCACTACCAGGGCCCGGTCAACGTGACACACGTGGTGCCTGAATATGATGACGATGGTAATCTGGTGGGCGGTAATGCCGATATCAACATCTATTACTGGGGTCAACATATCGAAGCGGATGCGATGTTTATCGATCCCAGTGCGGTTCAGGAAGTTCCCTGGGAGATCACCTACAAGGTGCATATCCTGAATAATGGCATGGAAGATTTCTCGCCGATGATTTCGTACATGAACCGTTTCATCAACCCGAAAGGGGTTGAGGTGACGGGTCCACCTCATGCCTCCATGGACCAGACGTTTTTCCCGATGCTGGATGAAGGCACCAGGTACACGGTCAAGATCAAGGAGTCCAAAGGTAAGTACTTTAACCTGATCTACCATTGGGGCTGGCGTATTCACCCGCCACGTGTACAGGCGATCGAGAATGCGTTAAAGACGGCTGGACCGGACGGCTGGAATTACGTGCAATGGGAGAAATCGGCGTTTTGTGAGGGAGGTTTCGACGACCCTGACTGCGATCCGGCGAATAATGAAGATGACAAGGAATATGCCATCGCCCAGATCGGTGATCTGTCACCGGCCAAACGCATGTGGAATCTCTTCAAGTCCATGCTGGACGACGATGAGGATGATGATGAGGATGATGACAAATCCCACAAAGGCATGAAGTGGAAGAAATGGATGGATGCCAGGAAGGACAGGAAAGGTGACAAGGGAGACCTCGCCAAAACAGCGATGGAACTGCGTGCCGCCTACAATGACTGGCGGGATCGTACCAAGCTGCCGGCCGGCGTAGAGCCTGATCCGGATGCGACGATCACAATGTTCCTGGTGAACAATACCTTCTATGGCTCCCGTCAGGGGCTGCAGGGCGAAGGCAGTGGTCAGGGACCAGCCAGCTTCAAGGGGGTATCCAACGGGAGCGTCCATGACTGGAATATCAGGCCTTATAACTTCAAGGTAACAGTCTACAACGGTGACCACTTCAAGCATTTCTACCGGAATGTGGATTTTGGTGGCTCGCGTGGCTGGGAAAACCAGTTCCAGTTTACCGATCCAACCACCTTGCAGGGGCCGCACCCTGTCATTCCGCCGGGTCACCCGGTTGAAGAAGATCCGTTCACCAACCCGGCCAACGTGATAGCCGGTGACGATAATGTGTTCCCGATCAACCGCGGTGGAACGGAGGAGTTTCTGCAGCCAACCCCCCGCAATCTGGATGACCCGGTCAACGGGTTGCCACAACTGGGTTCCGGCTGCTTCTTTACCTTCGGTCGTAACTACCTGTGGCCGAATGCAGGCGCATTGTCGGGGCTGATTCCGGTGCCGCCGGTAGCGGATGACGGAACGCCAGGCATGCACAAGGTGGATATTACCTTTAATTACGAGCCCAGCCGACGGCTGAGACTCTATCAGTTTGATCCGCTGCACCACGGCGTAGCGATCTACTCACTGCATTAAAGGTGGTAGACTGGCAGTAAAGCTGCCGCCACACCCGTTGTACAGGGTGTGGCGGCAGACTTTCAATCCGGGCAACGTCACTGGTGCCGGGCATCTGCGTACCGGATTGGAAATCAGATGTAACATGACAGGTAATAAATGGCGTGTTTGTATATCGACATGATCGTATAGGCTTTTGCAGGATCGAACCGTGCGGTCGTTATGGAGTGACGCCGAAACGACTTTTCCCTGTCATCCTGTTGCTGACAGGACTGATGTGCCCGGCCTTCGTTCAGGCACACACGCATGAATCATTCGTGGGGCGGCAAGGTTGTGGAGAGCCGCCACGTTCTGATACAGGGGCAGTGCCCGTCCGGCACATCACGTCTGTCGCCCGCTACCCGCATGACCGTAATGCCTTTACACAGGGGCTGGTTTTTTATAAAGGTGAACTCTATGAAAGTACCGGTCTGCGGGGCTATTCCAGTGTCCGCCGTGTCGATCTGATATCAGGTCGTGTCCTGAAGGCGCGTCACCTGGACAAGAAGCTGTTTGGTGAGGGCCTGGCGGTCATTAACCATCAACTGGTACAACTCACCTGGGAAACCGGCTCTGGCTTGATCTACACACCTGTGGATCTCCAGCTCATCGGCAGTTTTACCTTCGGGGGTGAGGGTTGGGGGAGTACGGTGGTAGACAATCGGCTGGTGATCAGCGATGGAACGGCACGACTAAGGTTCTTCACGACAGATACCTATCAGCAAGTTGCCAGCCTTGACGTGAGGGACAGGGGGGCGCCGGTTGAAGGGCTGAACGAACTTGAGTCGGTGGAAGGCCTGATCTACGCGAATGTTTATCCGAGTGACTGTATTGCCCAGATAGATGCCCGCTCCGGACAGGTGATCGGGTGGCTGGATCTCGGTGAGTTGATGCCGCGGGCGGAACGGACCGACAGAGCAGCGGTCGCCAATGGTATCGCCTATAATCCGGATACCCGGGAACTGTTCGTCACCGGTAAATTCTGGCCGTATATATTCCAGATAAAACTGTTGCAACCCGAAAATCCCGATAAACAGACTGCTGGTGACAACGCTGACGACCGGCGTCTGTAATAATGACAACTGGGGACAATCACCATGTCTAGATTACTTGTTTTCACGACGCTGCTGGCGGGGTTAACCGGCTATCTGATCGGTCACTGGCAACCGGTGAACGGGAAGGATGAAGCGGCAAAGGCACTGGAGCAGGTGGTTGCCGGTACAAAAGCGTCTCACTACGTGTGCCCCATGCACCCGGAGATTGTTGATGATCAACCGGGCAGCTGTCCCGTCTGCGGTATGGATCTGGTCAAGCAGACAACAACAGGTAGCCTGCCAGGTGAGACCGGTTTTCCCGAAGTAACAATTACACCCTCGGTTGAACATAATCTCGGTGTGCGCGTCGCTGAGGTGGTTTACGGGGATCTGAAGCGCAACATCGAAACGATTGGTAAAATCACGCGTATCGATCCCATGGCGAGGCGTACCATTACGCCGCCGATACGGGGCGAACTCATCTATATCGCTGACAAGCAGCAGGGTGACCTGGTGGAAGCCGGCGAACTACTGTTTACGGTCACTTCCGGTGAACTGCTGGAGCACGAAAAAGCGTTCCAGGATGCATTTCAGTCTGGTGATCGCGCCACGGCCAATGCCATGATTCCGCAATTGAGCCATATGGGTCTGAGCAGCGAACAGATCGCGCGCCTGCAGGACGGCGATGCACCGGAAATGCCTGTTGAGGTCCATGCATTTGAAGACGGTTTTATTTATACCCGCCGCGGAAGGCCCGGGGAGAAGGTACACACGGGATTTACCGTGTTTAATGTGGGTGGTAACTACCGTGTCGTCGAAGTGACAGCAGAGATCTTCGAGCGCCAGTGGGGCTGGATAGAGGAAGGACAGACGGCGCGCATGACGGTACGTGGTCTGCCCGGAACGGTCTTCGAGGGCAAGGTGGTGCGGGTCGAGCCGCCGGTGGGATACACGACACGCTCACTGGAAGTGGGGCTGAGATTCAGGACGAACGACGCCGAATTATCGCAGAGTATGTTTGCCCATGTCAGCATCGATGGTCAGGCACGTAAGAATGTGCTGACCGTACCCACCGACAGCGTTATCCGCACGGGAAAAGGTGACCGGGTGGTGCTGGTGCGCGAGGAGGGACGCCGTTTCCAGCCGGTGCCGGTGGTGGCCGGTGAAGAGGCGGGCGGGCGGATCGAGATTCGTTCAGGGCTCCGGCCCGGTGATCGGGTTGTGTCCTCTGGCCAGTTCCTGATTGACTCCGAGAGTAATCTGCTGGCCGGCTTCCGTCGTCTGGCGACACCGGGTACGGCGCAGCCCGATGGCACACGGGAACACCACCATGCCGCCCCCCAGCCAGCTGCGCTTGAGCACCCGATGCACATGGGGCAGGATGGCGCCCCCGTTAACCAGGCAGTGG
>JALVCM010000063.1 GCA_027010005.1 Thiohalobacter sp. | reverse complement strand
GATGACTTCCCTGACACTATAGCCGTGGCCATAGCCACAATTCAGCGTAACGGATTCTCCGCCACCGGCCAGATAATCGACCGCCTTGATGTGTGCATCGGCGAGGTCATCGACATGAATGTAATCTCTTACTCCGGTGCCGTCGGGCGTCGGGTAGTCTGTGCCAAACACATAGAGCTGCTCACGTTTACCGACGGCAACCTCGGCGGCCACCTTGATGAGCAGGGTGGCTTTTTCGGTGGACTGGCCAATGCGGCCCTCCGGATCGGAGCCGGCCACGTTGAAATACCGCAAAATCACATGCCGCATGTCAGTCGCCTTGCCGAGGTCGCGCAGCATCATTTCGCTCATCAGTTTTGATGTGCCGTAGGGGTTGATGGGTGACAGCGGGCTGTCTTCGGTACACATCGAATCTTCAGGAATACCGTACACCGCGGCCGTTGATGAAAAGATAAAATGTTTTACCCCGGCTTCCGCGCAGCACTCCAGCAGGCTGCGGGTGCAACAGGTATTGTTGCCATAATACTTGAGCGGCTTCTCGACGGATTCCGGCACGATGGTGTGCGCGGCAAAGTGCAGCACCGTTTCGACGTTATTGTCTGCCAGTACCTTGCTGACCAGTGCCTTGTCACCGGTATCGCCCTCGACCAGCTCGGCACCGATGACAGCATCCGGAAAACCGGTCGACAGGTTGTCCAGCACCACCACAGGCCGTCCGGCCCCGGTCAGCATGCGTACCACATGGCTGCCGATGTAGCCGGCGCCCCCCGTTACAAGAATTTTACTTTCTGACACTGCATGATCCTTATGATTAGAGAAACTGATTAAATCGTCATTGCGAGGAACGAAGTGACGTGGCAATCTCATACAATGGAATCAGTCTGTTAGAGATTGCCGCGTCACTTCGTTCCTCGCAATGACGTGTCATAATAGCGGCAATTCACACCAAATTCATGGGGCACCACCCTGGCGCTTGAGCATGGCGCGCATGGCATGGTCGGAGTACATGTCATCCAGCGACAGTGACTGGCCACTCTCCGTCACAATACGGGCGTGGAAGCGTTTGAGTTCACGCGGTTCGCGTACGCCGCAGGAATGCGAAATGACACCTATTTCATACACCATGTTTTTCACATAGTTGGCAACGCGCTCGGCCTTGATTTTCGGCACCAGCCCTTTTTGCAGCCGGCGGTCATGGGTCGTGATACCGGTCGGGCAGGTATTCTTGTTGCACTGCAGCGCCTGGATGCAACCCAGCGCGAACATGAAACCACGGGCCGATACAACAAAATCGGCACCGACACACAGTGCCCAGGCCACTTCCGCCGGGGTAATCAGCTTGCCCGAGGCAATGACCTTGACGCGGTCTTTCAGGCCGTGCTCAGAGAGTTTGTCAGTGACCAGCGGCAGGCTTTCCTGGATGGGCAGTCCCATGTAATCCATCAGGCTCATGGGCGCGGCACCGGTACCACCGTCGGCACTGTCGACGGTAATGAAATCGGGAGCGGCCTGCTGACCGCGTTTGTTGATTTCAAGAAACAGTTCATCCAGCCAGCCATAAGCGCCAATAACGGCCTTGAAGCCGACCGGCTTCCCGGTCACTGCACGGATACGTTCAATCGTGTTCAGCAGGTCGGCAACTGAATTGATATCCGGGTGGCGGTTGGGACTGATGGAATCCTCGCCCGGCGGGATACTACGTATTTTTGCAATTTCCCCGGTCACCTTGGCGCCGGGCAGTATGCCGCCCTTGCCGGGTTTGGCGCCCTGGCTGAGTTTGATTTCGAACATCTTCACCTGCTCGTGCGCCGCGACCTCACGCAACCTGTCGTCGCTCAGGTTGCCGTGTTCATCCCGAACGCCATACTTTGCCGTGCCGATCTGGAAGACAATGTCGGCACCACCCTCGAGGTGGTAGGGTGACAGGCCACCTTCACCGGTATTCATCCAGCAGCCACTCTTTGCCGCACCGGCGGACAGGGCCCGAACGGCAGGTTTTGACAGCGCACCGAAACTCATACCGGAAATATTGAATAACGCATCGGTGACATAGGGTTTTTCACAGTCCGGACCGATAGTGACTTCCCGTGTTTTGGCCGCGTCGGTACCGAGCGTCGGGAAGGGGCAGTTGACGAACAGGATCGTGCCCGGGGGTGACAGGGTTCGCGTCGAACCAAACGCAGTGGTGTTGTCGAGGTCTTTTGCCGCGCGGTACACCCAGGAGCGGTCAGCCCGGTTAAACGGCATCTCTTCACGATCCATGGCGAAAAAATACTGGCGGAAAAACTTGCCGAGCTCTTCGAAGAAGTAGCGGAAGTGTGCAATAACAGGGTAGTTACGGCGAATGGCCTGTTTGGTCTGGGTGACATCGAGAATGAAGACGATCACCACGGTGATAGCCACCAGCCCGATCAGGATGACAAAAAACGAGGCCAGGAATTCCAGCGAGCGGAACATAAACCCTGAATCTGCTACGGTCATCGGCCTTGAGCCCCCTGTTTTTGATGTTCTCTGGATCGGCGTTCATTACATTAACGGCAAGTTACTGCAACAGTGTAGCCTAAGCACTTCGGAAATCTGGTTTTTTTCACTACAATAGGCGCCATGAATATAGCCCCCCATTGCGTTTCGGTCGCACCCATGCTGGACTGGACTGATCGCCATTGCCGGTATTTCCTGCGCCTCGTCTCGCCTTCGGCACGCCTGTTTACCGAGATGATTACCACTGCGGCACTGCAACACGGTGACCGTGAACGCTTCCTGCAATTCGACCCGGCGGAACACCCTGTCGCTATTCAGCTGGGTGGCAGCGACCCGCAGGCACTGGCGCAGTGTGCCGTGTGGTCAGAGCAGGCCGGTTTTGACGAGGTAAACCTGAATGTCGGCTGCCCGAGTGACCGGGTGCAGTCCGGACGATTCGGCGCCTGCCTGATGCTGGAACCGGCTACTGTGGCCACGGCGGTGGCGGCCATGCGCGAGGCGGTGGATATCCCGGTAACGGTCAAGTGCCGGCTCGGTGTGGATGCACATGACAGTTATGCCTTCCTGCATGACTTTACCGCTGAACTGGTCGAGGCGGGTGTGTCGCGATTATATGTCCACGCGCGCAAGGCCTGGTTGAAAGGCCTCAGTCCGAAACAGAACCGTGAAGTACCGCCGCTCGATTACGAACGTGTGTACCGGCTGAAGCAGGACTTTCCTGCGCTGGAGGTTCATATCAACGGGGGCGTGACGACGGTGGAAGATGCCCTGCAGCACCTGCAACAGGTCGATGGTGTGATGATCGGGCGCGAGGCCTATCATAACCCCTGGATGCTGGCACGGCTTGAAGCAACAGGCTCCGGTGCTTCAGCGTTGCCTACACGCCACGACATCGTGTCCCGTCTGCTCCCCTATGTGGAAAAACAACTGGCTGAAGGCGAGTGTTTGCACGCCATCACCCGCCATATACTGGGCCTGTTTCATGGCTGCCCCGGTGCACGTGCCTGGCGGCGCACCCTGAGTGAACAGGCACACCGCACCGGTGCAGGTATCGAAGTCATCGAGCAGGCACTGGCCCGAATGACACGTACTTAAAGCTGATACCACCGTAGCCTGATACCACCGTCATCCCGGCGAAGGCCGGGATCCAGAACTGCGGATTATCGCCTTTCTCTGGATTCCGGCATGCGCCGGAATGACGAACGGAGTTTCAAGGGGTCAGAGTACTTGAAACCAAACGCACACCAGACCAAAGAGATTGCCGCGCTGCGCTCGCAATGACGGGATATTCTGTTATGACGGGGGGCTAAAGGTGTGACTGGATCCACTGTGTGAGTGAGCGAGCATCCATGGCACCGGCCTGGCGCGCGACTTCACGCCCGTTTTTGAACACGGCGAGTGTCGGGATACTGCGTATGCCATATTTGGCCGCGGTCCCTTGCGCCTGTTCAGTGTTGAGTTTGGCCAGGCGTACCCTCGGTTCAAGTTGTTTGGCGGCGGATTCAAAATGTGGCGCCATCATTTTGCAGGGGCCACACCAGGGCGCCCAGAAATCCACCACCACGGGCAGGTCGGACTTGCTGATATGACGGGCAAAGTTGCCGTCATTCAGTTCAACCGGGTGTCCGGTGAACAGCGGCCGCTTGCATTTGCCGCAGGTCGGATTATTGTCGAGCCGGTCCGCGGGGATGCGGTTGATAGTATTGCAGTGCGGACAGACCAGATGTACAGGTTGTGTCACGGGCAGTTGCTCCCTGTCTGAATATGGTTGTTACCCAGATGGGGGTGAATAGTGTGGATTCAAGGCCGTCAGGTATTTTTCGGGCGCCTGTCCAGGCTTTTCGAGACAATTTCGAATACATCCCTGGATAGCGGCTGGTGGGACAGGATACGTTCCAGCTGCTGCGTCATATGCTGCTGGCGGGCCGGGTCGAAGCGTTTCCAGCGGCTCAGTGCGCTGACCAGGCGGGCGGCAATCTGCGGGTTCATGCTGTCCAGTTCGAGCACACGGTCGGCGAGGAAGCGGTAGCCACGGCCGTCGGCGGCGTGGAAGCGTACCGGGTTACCCTGGCAGAAGCGCCCGATCAGGGCGCGTACCTTGTTGGGGTTCTTCAGGGTGAAGGCAGGGTGTTTCAGCAGTGTGGTCACCCGCTCCAGTGTATCGGGCAGACGTGATCCGGCCTGGATGGCAAACCATTTGTCGACCACCTGTGGATCGTCTTTCCATTGTGTATAAAAGTGTTCGAGTGCTGTTTCCCGTTCGGGCAGGTCGTGCTGTGCCAGTATGTTGAGTGCGGCCAGCGTATCGGTCATGTTATGGGCCTGTTCAAACTGCTGCACACACAGTTCCCGGGCCTGCGGGCTTTCCGTCTCCATCATCCACGACAGGCACAGGTTTTTCAGCGAG
Organism: Thiohalobacter sp.; assembly: GCA_027010005.1. Classification (GTDB taxonomy): domain Bacteria; phylum Pseudomonadota; class Gammaproteobacteria; order DSM-19610; family DSM-19610; genus Thiogranum. The sequence continues at coordinate 214 of JALVCM010000063.1, read as the reverse complement.
CGTTGTGCCATGGCTTCGGCGTCAAACCGGTAGTCAGCATCACTTAGCAATGCCTGGTAACGTGCCGTGAAATCTTCATAGAGCTGTATGGCGAGGGTCTTCCGGAAGTACATGTATGCGGTATGAATAGCATCAACATCGACCGATGCACACTGGTCTGCCAGGTAGGCTTCCGATGGCAGGCTCAGTGTCTGCGCGATCAGTGCCATGTCCA
>JALVCM010000062.1 GCA_027010005.1 Thiohalobacter sp. | reverse complement strand
CGGGGATGATTTCCAGTGAGGCATTCTCCTGCGAAACCACGTACAGGTCACTGCTCGCAGAAGAACTGGCAGGCTGGAGTTCCGGCGGTATGTTCAGAGGTAATTCAAACACCGGTACGGTTGTACCACCACCACCGCCACCACCGCCACCACCACCACCGCCGCCGCCGCCGGTCATTCCACCACCACGGCTACCCGCCCGAATACCGGGTGGCAATAACAATGCACCGGCGCCAGCGCCGACACCTTTCAGAAATTTACGTCTTGTTGTCATGCAGAACTCCTCCTCTCCTGGTAACCATCTGAATGTGTACCGGGCTTACCTGGAATACTGATTAACCAGGTATTTACCCTGATGGGCCTTATACAGGAGTGAGGCGGCGGTAATCTGTACTTAAGGGTACTTTTGGAAGGGTTATATCTACAGACAACTCAGCACTGTAACCAGCATATGTACTTTTAGTTACATATGTTCTCGCAGCATTTAATTTAAGTCGTGCGACTTAAAGTCGCTAATGTTCGGTAAGGTGTTACACGTATGCCATGTGAACCAAGAAAAAACCAGCATTTACCCTATATCGAGCCTACCATCCGTACGATTGCGGGCGGGCTGATTACCGTTATCGGTATCATGTTGTACCGCCATGGTGAAAAGTCCATGCTGTGGCTGGGCATGCTGTTTTTTATCAGCCTCAACCTGTTTCAGTCCGGCTTCACCCGCTGGTGCATGATGGAGAAGCTGCTTAAATATGCCGGTCTGCGTTGTGAACTCGATGAAATCCGCCTGCTGAGTAAACACCTGCAGGAATCGGCTGCACGTCAGGCCGGTTACATGGATACGTTAAACCTGCTGAGCGAGGCGGTACTGGAGTTATCTCCGCAGGGTGAAATCCTCAGCTTTTCTGACGGGTGGCGAAAGCTCCTGAACCATGAAGCGGATATCGACAAACCGCCGGGCAATTTCCTGGCCGACCACGTCGTGGCGGGTGACACCGAGGTCATTTCCCATATGCTGGAACGCATCATGCACAGCCAGGAGCATGTGGTTCGCGTGCGTTTTCGACTGGCGGATAACATCGATGATGAACGCTGGGTCGAAGGCCACTTCATGCTCGACCGGCATAATATGGCCAGGGTTCGTATCAAGGCGGTCATCAGGGATATCACTGAAACCTACCAGCAGGAACGCAGGATCCGCCGTATGGCCATGCACGATGCACTCACCGGGCTTCCCAATCGCAGCCTGCTGGAGAACCGTATGGCACAGGCACTGGCGCATGCCAGGCGCCATGGCTTCCATGTGGGTGTGCTGTTTATCGATCTTGACCATTTTAAACAGGTCAATGACACACATGGGCATAAAACCGGTGACCGCTTACTGGTGCACGTCAGTGAGATTCTCGGCCAGAAATTGCGAGCCAGTGACACACTGGCTCGCTGGGGCGGGGATGAATTTGTAGTGTTACTGCCGGATCTGTCAGATGGTCGTGATGGTATGAAAACGGTAGCGTCCAACCTGATGTCTGCGCTCAAACAGGGATTAGCGGGTAATGCCGCTGAATCCGCGGTGACATTGAGTATTGGCGCCGCCAGTTACCCGGATGACGCCAGCAACCCCGATGCCCTGCTCGCCCTTGCGGACAAGGCGCTGTACTTTGCCAAGTCACAGGACCGTAACACGCTACGACTCTATAGTGAAATGCCCTCAGAACAAGCCTGAACCTCATCAGACTACAGACAAGCTGCTTCTGACAAACTGAAAGACCGCTTCATCCTCATACTCCCTCTCTGTCTGTACCGATAGCCACAGACATGACCGCTTGCGCCCTTAGCCGTTCGTTTTATTACTGAGGGATCAGACATATGTTCAATCACACAGGTGTTATGTACAGGCTCATCCTGCTCGTTACCAGCGCACTTTTTATCGCTGCAGGTGCACAGGCTGTGCGGCAAAAAGAAAACGCGTATTGGTGCTTCCGGGGTAAATATCGGTGTATCGAGACGATTCTGTTCAGTCACCTGCACATGGACCACGATGGTGGTCTGCCCCCGATACTGGCCATGTCGTTCTTCCACAACATGGCAGCCGGCGTTGAACGTACAACACCCTACACTTTCGCCGGACCATCGGAGAATGCCGTATCACCTTTTCCCTCGATAAACGCATACCTGGATGGCCACTTTTCGGCAGATGCCGGCCTCGAGTGCTACCTTGCCGGCTTCCCGCCTGCTCTCGGCGGGGACATTCAGCTATGAGACCCTGCAATTCCCGGCCGATACCAGCCTGCCCATGTCTACCGTCCTGAGTGAGAATGACGGACTGGTGGTGAAAACCATCGCTGTCAACCACGGCCCGGTTCTGGCACTGGCCTATCGTATCGAGTACAAGGGGAAAAGCATTACCTATTCCGGTGACACCACATCTGCAACCGACAACATGATCACGCTTGCACAGGGCACTGATCTGTTGATCTACGACACGGCCATTATGGATGACACACCGCTGCCGTTTATCAATGTCGATACGACACCGACGCGCATCGGTGAAGTGGCGGTGGCATCAGGCGCCAAAACATTACTGCTTTCCCATATCACGGGGATAACAGAACCCAGGCGGCCCGAAATCAAACGTATCATACGCAAACAGGGCTTTACCGGCCGGCTCAGGGTTGCCTATGACCTTCAGGTTATCAACCTGCACTGATCGTTTGTAACCAAAGCCACAGACCGGTATAACGGGTGCATGCTATATGAATAATAAAATAACAATCTTGACTGGGGGTGTAGTATGGGTATCAGTATCTGGCAACTGCTTATTATTCTGGCAATTGTTCTTGTCCTGTTTGGTGCAAAACGGATGCGCGGACTGGGTTCCGACCTGGGTGCTGCCATCAGGGGTTTCAAACAGGCTGTGCGTGATGACAGCACGGCAACCAATGGCATTATCAGCCCTTCCGCGTCCGAAGCAAGAGATTCTTCCCAGCTGTAACAGCACCCTCGCAGGCACTTCACATACAGGCGTGCTCTCCCGCCAGGTGCAACAGGGTCGGCCGCCAGCAGTTTCTGACGCTCTTACAGCAGTGCGCAGCCGACCGGACGGACATAGTTGTTATCTATCTCGAACGATTCGGGCTTGTATTCACCGATTAGAGATTGCCGCGTCAATTCGGCCCATAGAAGCCCTCCGGGCTTCATTACGGGTACCTTACCCTTCGGGTCAAGGCATCCTCGCAATGACGCATTAATCAGAAGTCTCCTGATACCAGAGACTTTTGAGTTCACTCCACGCTTGCCTGATCTTTTCGCCGGATTCTTCAGGGACAAAACCGAGTTCTGTTGCAATCTGGTTATTGCCAGGCCGATGTCGGAAAACGTCGTTCAGCAGAGGTTGGTAATCCCCGTTAAACAGCGGGACACGGTATTCAATAACGGGCAAGTCATCGTTCATTATGGTGCTGTTGCCGGCAATGGCTTTCAGTCCCTGACGATCCAGCAGGAAATGTGCTGCCAGTTGCTCGGGGGTATCAATCCCAATCTCCCTGAGGCTGCGCGCCACACCGGCATTCGACATCAATGCCTGAAAATGCCCCTGCTGCAGTGGCGCATCGTCTATTCTTCCCAGAATCAGCGTCTCCCCGCTTTCCGTCCACCATAGGCTGGCATTGGGAAAGACTTCAAGGAATGTTGCGATCAGCATACGTGTATCTGCGTTACTCTGGGTGTGCAGCGGAATCCACTGGACAACTACCCCCTTCTCGGTCAGGTGCTGCCTTGTCAACCGGTAGAAGTCAAGGCTGTAGAGGTTTGCCATACCGGCAAGTACGGGTGGTGGTGGTTCAAGGGTAATAACATCGAAGCGTTTTTCCGGGTTACGCACCAGGTAGTTTCTCCCATCATCAGTCACCAGCCTGACAGCAGGGTTCTGGTAGACTTTTTCATTCACTTCGGAAAACAGAGGGCTCAAACCAACAATCGCACGCGACAATTCAACCACCGTCAGCCCCGTGTTCGGATGAGTGGTTATGGCGCCGGCTGTCAAACCGACACCTAGACAGATAACCAGAGACTCCTTGAGCGGTGCCTGCGACATAAACAACGGCAAATGTCCTTGCAGGCGCATGTAATGCACCGCGTACTGCCCTGTACCTGAATAAGATGTCCCGTTGACCAGCAGGCGTTTGTAAGGGCCGTTATCGTCTACCTCCTCTGTCACCAGAATTGAACCGTAATAGTCTTCCTGATAATCGACAATTCTGCCTGTTGTATAGTTAGTGACCCTGTCATAGACCAGGCTCGGTGGCAGGAAAAACCAGGCCAGAAAAGACAGGCCCACAGGAGCAAGGGCACGGCGTTTGCGACCTGATTTTACGGCTTCAGCCTGGAATATGAGGATGACAGCCGCAAGGAGATACAATGCCGAGACCAGTGTGATCGTCCAGTACACGCCCACCCGAGGCAACAACAGGAAACCCGTACACAATGAGCCGATGACACCGCCGTAGGTATTGACGGCATACAGTCGTCCCATGCTCCGTCCAACACAGTGCCGGTTGTCGGCAATCAGGCGTGCGGCAATCGGCAAACCAGCGCCCAGTGCAACGGTTGCCGGCAACAGTGCGCCCACAGCCCACAGCGCCCAGGTCTGGAAAAAGGCCTGTTCGATATCGAGTCCGAACAATCCCATGATACCGGACACGAACGGTGGCATGACCCAGTTCAGCACCGGCACCCCGGCGAGTGTAAACAGGGCTGCCAGCGCCTGTGATATCGCCAATGCTGAATACAGGTCTTTCCAGTGATCGACCCGGCGACGCACGATGTAGCTGCCCAGTGCGATACCCGCAAGAAACAGGGCCAGAACAATTGAAAACACATAGGCCGTTGAACCAATCCCCTGGATTAATATACGCGTCCAGAGCACTTCCAGCGACAGACCAAGCGCACCGGACAGTGCCATGACAGGCAAAACGACACGGGCAGCCGGATGCGGTTTATTTATCCCGGAAGATTGACTTGCAGCAGGTTTCGGCAACTGAACAGGATCGACATATCTGGCCAGCCACCAGGCCAGCAGACCGACCAGGACAGACAGTGCCGCGGCAAGCTGCGCAGTAGGTGTCA
>JALVCM010000061.1 GCA_027010005.1 Thiohalobacter sp. | reverse complement strand
TGCCAGCTACCTGGCGGAATTCGGCCTGACCATCAGCAGCGGGCTGGCAACCGGTATTGATGCCGCGGCCCATGAAGGCGCGCTGGAAGGACACGGCGGCACAGTGGCCGTAACCGGCACGGGACTGGACCGCGTCTATCCCGCCTGTCACCGGGAACTTGCGCACCGGATTGCCGGCAGTGGCGCGCTGGTTTCCGAATTCCCGCCCGGCACCCCGCCACTGGCCAGCAATTTTCCCCGCCGCAACCGTATTATCAGCGGGCTGAGCGTAGGCACTCTGGTGGTCGAGGCCGCGCTACGCTCCGGCTCCCTGATTACCGCCCGCCTAGCCCGCGACCAGGGCCGCGAGGTCTTCGCCATTCCCGGCTCTATCCATAACCCGCTGGCGCGCGGCTGCCATGCGCTGATCCGGGAGGGTGCCAAGCTGGTGGAGACGGGGCAGCACATCCTTGAGGAGCTGGCCCCGCTGGTTTCGGTGGCGCAGCAGCCCGCCGCCACGCCGGAGCCCGGACCCGACAAAACCCCGCAGCTTGCCGATGATTACCGGGAATTCCTCGACAACATGGGCTTTGAGGCCATCAGCGTGGATGAACTGGTGCAACGCAGCGGATTGACGCCGGAACAGGTTTCCTCCATGCTGCTCATGCTGGAACTGGAGGGTCATCTCGCTTCCGGCACTGGCGGGCGCTATACCCGCGTACGATAGAGGTTTGAAATGAAAGAAAATATGTTTGACGTGCTGATGTATCTGTTTGAGCACTATTACATGGACGAGGAAACCGATCTGAGCCCGGATCGCGAGTCCCTGCACACCGAACTGGTGGAAGCCGGCTTCCCGTCACTGGAAATCAACCAGGCGTTTGAATGGCTGGAAGGCCTCGCGGTGCAGGAGCACGAAATCCAGTCACCGCAAACCGAAAACGCGATCCGCCTGTTTTCCGAGCGCGAATGCGAACGCCTGGATACGGAAAGCCGTGGCTTTCTGTTGTTCCTCGAACAGATGGGTATCCTGCTGCCGGAATCGCGTGAACGCGTCATCGAACGTGCCATGGCGCTGGACACGGATGATTTTGATATCGCCCAGTTGAAGTGGGTCATCCTGATGGTACTGTTCAACCAGCCCGGCGCTGAAGCTGCCTATGCCTGGATGGAAGATCTGGTGTTTGACAGTGTGCCGGGTGGCTACCTGCACTAGCCGGAACAACAACCGAATTCAGCCACAAGCCGCACACTGTGCGGCTTTTAGCTATACAGACTATGAGTAAAAATCTCGTCATTGTGGAATCGCCGGCGAAGGCGAAGACCATCAAGAAATACCTTGGCAAGGGCTTTGAAGTCCTCGCCTCGTACGGTCACGTGCGCGATCTGGTGCCCAAGGAGGGCGCGGTGAAACCCGACGAGGATTTTGCCATGAAGTACCAGGTCATCGAGCGCAACGCCAAACACGTCGATGCCATCGTCAAGGCACTGAAGAAAGCCGACACGCTGTACCTCGCGACTGACCCGGATCGTGAAGGTGAAGCCATCTCCTGGCATTTACTGGAACTGCTGAAAGAGCGCGGCATTCTCAAGGACAAGGAAGCCCACCGCGTGGTGTTCCACGAGATTACCAAGCGCGCCATCAACGACGCCGTGGAACACCCGCGTGATTTGTCGATTGACATGGTCAACGCGCAGCAGGCACGCCGTGCGCTGGATTACCTGGTGGGCTTCAACCTGTCACCACTGCTGTGGAAAAAAATCCGCCGCGGCCTGTCCGCCGGCCGCGTGCAAAGCCCTGCGCTGCGTATGATCGTCGAGCGCGAGGAAGAAATCGAGAAATTCAAGCCACGCGAATACTGGACCATCGAGGCCGACCTGGAGAAAGACAAACAGGCCTTCACCGCCAGACTGACGCACCTGCACGGCAAGAAGCTCAGCCAGTTTTCCATTAACAAGGAAAAACCGGCGCACGAAGCGGAAAAGGAGCTGCTGGAGGCTTCGAAAGGCAAGCTGACGGTCAGCACCATCGAGAAGAAACAGCGCAAGCGTAACCCGGCTGCGCCCTTTACCACCTCGACACTGCAACAGGAAGCCTCGCGCAAACTCGGCTTTACCACCAAGCGTACCATGAGTGTGGCACAGCAGCTGTATGAAGGTATCGATATCGGCGAAGGCGCTGTCGGTCTGATCACCTACATGCGTACCGACTCGGTGAATCTCGCCAACGAGGCGCTGGACGAGTTGCGTGAACTGATCAGCGAACGCTATGGCGACAAGGCGCTGCCGGACAAGCCGCGCCACTTCAAGACCAAGGCCAAGAATGCGCAGGAAGCTCACGAGGCGATCCGCCCGACCTCGGCAAAGAACATCCCCGAGGAAATAAAGAAGCACTTGAGTTCTGACCAGTACAAGCTCTACAACCTGATCTGGAAACGTACTGTCGCCTGCCAGATGAAACACGCGACCATTCATACGGTCGGCGTTGATTTTAATGTCGGTGACGGCAACACCCTGCGCTCGACCGGTTCTACTGTAGCGGACCCGGGATTTATGGCGGTCTATGAAGAAGGTGTGGATGACGCTAAAAAGGGAGGTGGTGAAGAGAACCGTCTGCCACCGCTGGAGAAAGGCGACGTAGTCGATCTGAAAAAGATCCGTCCGGAGCAGCACTTCACCGAGCCGCCACCACGCTACAGTGAAGCCAGCCTGGTCAAGTCGCTGGAAGAACACGGCATCGGCCGTCCGTCGACCTATGCAACCATCATCTCCACACTGCAGCAACGCGAATATGTCACGCTGGAAAAGAAACGCTTCCAGCCCACCGATGTCGGCCGCATTGTCAGCAAATTCCTCACCAACCACTTCACCAAGTACGTGGACTACGACTTTACCGCACGCCTCGAGGACGAACTCGATGCCGTGTCGCGTGGCGAAAAGGAATGGATCCCGTTGATGAAGGAGTTCTGGTACCCGTTCAAGGAACTGGTCAAGGACAAGGAAGAAAGTGTCTCGCGCAGCGAAGTCACCACCGAGCCGCTCGGCGAGGACTGCCCCAAGTGCGGCAAGCCGCTCAATATTCGACTGGGCCGGCGTGGTCGCTTTGTCGGTTGCAGCGGCTACCCGGACTGTGATTACACACGCAACCTCGATGACGACGGAGAAAGCAGCGAACCGGAAATCGTCGAAGGCCGCAAGTGTCCGGAATGCGATTCACAACTGATTATCCGCAGCGGCCGTTACGGCAAGTTCATCGGTTGTTCCGGTTACCCGAACTGCAAGTACATCGAGCCACTGGAAAAACCGGAAGACACCGGCGTTGCCTGTCCGAAGTGCGGCAAGGGTACGATGCTCAAGCGCAAGTCACGGCGTGGTAAAATCTTCTATTCCTGCTCGACCTACCCGGACTGCGACTACGCGGTATGGAACGAACCGGTGGAAGGACCCTGTCCAAAATGCAACTGGCCGATCCTGACCATCAAGACGACAAAGAAACGCGGCACCGAGCGTGTCTGCCCGCAGCAGGACTGTTCCTTTGCCGAGCCCTTCGAGCAGGACGAGGCAGAAGAAACCAGTAACGCCGATTGAGCCGTTTTCCCTCACACTGGCAGATTTCACAGGCCGCACGCTGCATCCGTCGTGGCGGCATTCTCGCCTACCCGACCGAAGCCGTGTTCGGACTGGGTTGTGACCCCGCAAATCCTTATGCAGTGATGCGACTGCTGGCACTCAAGCAACGCCGCGTTGAAAAAGGCCTGATCCTGGTCGCCGCTTCCCTGCAACAGCTACAGCCCTGGATCGCGCCCTTTCCCCGCAAGCTCAACCGCCGCCTTGAATCAAGCTGGCCCGGCCCGAACACCTGGCTGCTGCCTGCCGCCAAACACTGCCCTGACTGGCTGACCGGTGGACGGGATACCATCGCCGTGCGTGTCAGCGCACACCCGGTGGTACAACGCCTGTGCAGGGCCACCGGCAGCGCGATTGTCTCCACCAGCGCCAACCCGGAAGGCCGACCACCCGCCCGCTCGCGACTTGAACTGCGACTTCGCTTCCCGACCGGAATCGATTATTGTCTGCCCGGTACGCTGGGCGGACTGAAACAACCCACTCGTATCCGCGACCTGCAATCCGGGCGTGTGATTCGTTAACCGGAAACACTATGCCGCAAACTGATAACAACCTGCCTGATATCGCAGCCGTCCGGGATTACCTGACAGGCCTGCAGGACCGTATCTGCACCGCGCTGCAGATATTTGAACCCGACAAGCCCTTCCATGAAGATACCTGGACCCGCGACGAAGGCGGTGGCGGCCGCTCGCGGGTACTGGAAGACGGCAGTGTATTCGAAAAAGCCGGCATCAATTTCTCCCACGTTCACGGTGGAGAACTGCCTGCCTCCGCCACGGCACACCGGCCGGAACTGGCGGGGCGCCGTTTCGAGGCACTGGGTGTTTCACTGGTGATACATCCGCGCAACCCGTATACACCGACATCACACGCCAATGTACGGTTCTTTATTGCAGAAAAAGAAGACGCCGACCCGGTCTGGTGGTTTGGTGGAGGTTTCGATCTGACGCCCTACTACGGTTTCGAAGAAGATGCAGTACACTGGCACCGAACGGCGAAAGCGGCCTGTGAACCGTTTGGAGACGAACTCTACCCGCGCCTCAAGCAGTGGTGCGATGAGTATTTTTACCTGAAACACCGCCATGAACCGCGTGGTATCGGCGGACTCTTCTTCGACGATTACAACGCGCCGGGGTTTGCCGACAGCTTCGCGTTCATGCGCAGCGTTGGTGACCATTACATTCCGGCCTATGTCCCGGTTGTGGAAAAACGCAAGGACCTTGCCTATGGCGAACGTGAACGGGATTTTCAACTCTATCGACGCGGGCGCTACGTGGAATTCAATCTGGTCTATGACCGTGGCACGCTGTTTGGCCTGCAGACCGGCGGGCGTACCGAGTCTATCCTGATGTCACTGCCGCCACTGGTGAAATGGCGCTACGACTGGCAGCCGGAGACAGGTTCTGCCGAGGCTGACCTTTACGAGACCTTTCTGAAGCCGCGGGACTGGGTATAAAAGGCTGGCCAGGGAAACCTTGATCAATTCAGGGTTCACGTCATTGCGAGCACCTCACCCC
>JALVCM010000060.1 GCA_027010005.1 Thiohalobacter sp. | reverse complement strand
GACTTCCTCGATATCCTGGCCATCAGCCTGTGCGGAAGGAATGTCATAACCGGAAACACGCTTGTACTGGTCGATGACCGCCGTGGAACGATCGATACGTGTGCCAATGCCGTACAGGTTGTTCTCACACACGTACAACACCGGCAGATTCCATACCTTGGCCATGTTCAGTGATTCGTGGAAGGTGCCCTGGTTGTTGGCGGCATCACCGAGGAAACAGATCGAGATCTGGTCGGTGCCCTTCATCTTGATGGCCTTGGCCATACCGGCCGCCAGCGGGAACGGCCCGCCAACCAGTGCGTAGCCACCCATGAAGTGGTGCTCGGCGTCGAAAATATGCATGGACCCACCACGTCCCTTGGAGGAACCGGTTTCCTTGCCGTACAGTTCGGCCATGACTTCTTTCGGGTCGGCACCACACTTGATGGCATGGATATGGTCCCGGTAGCCGGTGATCACATAGTCATCACCCGGCCGCGCCGCTTCCAGCACCCCATGGGCACAGGCTTCCTCACCCGAATACAGGTGCAGAAAACCGCCAATTTTTCGTTCGACGTACGCTTCGTAGCAGCGCTCCTCAAAGCGCCGCGCAAACAACATTTCGCGCAGCAGCCGTTTTTTGTCGGCAACGTTCATGAGGCTCCTTGCAGTCCCGAGACCCGGTTGGTCTCGTCAATGAATTGAAAGTATTGATATTTTACCGAATTTTCCGCATGCTCCGACAACGCCGTCAGGTGCTGCTGCCATGCTCGGCCCGGTGCACACAAGGCCACCGCTACCCGGCAAAAACCGAGCGCGATATGATCTGTGTTTTGGGCGCCGAGGTCAAGGCGAAAAATGCCGCGAACGGCAGCAAAAGCGTCGGAAAATCAACGGAAAACAACCGGAAATCACACCTATGAACTTGACAATCCAGCGCCCGGACGATTGGCATCTGCACGTACGTGACGGGGATGCCATGCGCGCTGTCATCGGCCACACGGCGAATCAGTTTGGTCGTGCCATCATCATGCCCAACCTGAAACCACCGGTCACAGACACCAAAGCCGCCCTCGCCTACCGACAGCGAATTCTCGATGCGCTACCGGCCGGTAGCCGCTTTGAACCGCTGATGACTCTCTACCTCACTGACCGCACTTCACCGGAAACGATCCGTGCCGCACAGGACTGCGGTGTTGTAAAAGTCGTCAAGTACTACCCGGCCGGTGCCACCACCAACTCTGACGCCGGCGTCACCCGCATCGACAATACCTGGCCCGCACTGGAGGCCATGCAGGAAGCCGGCATACCACTGCTGGTACACGGCGAAGTCACCGACCCCGAGGTGGATATCTTCGACCGTGAAGCCGTGTTTATCGAACAGGTTCTGGAACCCGTCGCGAAACGCTTCCCTGCCCTGAAAATTGTGCTCGAACATATCACCACGCAACAGGGCATTGATTTTGTCAGTGCCATGCCGGACAACATTGCCGGCACCCTCACTGCACACCACCTGCTACTCAACCGCAATGCCCTGTTTGCCGGCGGCATACGCCCGCACAACTACTGCCTGCCAATTCTCAAGCGCGAACAACATCGACAGGCACTGGTTGAAGCTGCAACGAGCGGCAACCCAAAATTCTTTCTTGGCACCGACAGTGCCCCGCACCCGCAACAGGCCAAGGAAAGTGCCTGCGGCTGTGCCGGCCTGTACACAGCCCATGCCGCTATAGAACTCTATGCCGAGGCCTTCGAGCAGGCCGGCGCCCTGGACAGGCTGGAAGCGTTCGCCAGCCACTTCGGACCGGACTTCTATGGCCTGCCTCGCAATGACGACACCATCACGCTGGCCAGGGAAGACTGGACCGTACCGGATTTCTACCCCATGGGTAAGGACAGACTGGTCCCCATGCGCGCGGGTGGCATCATTCACTGGAAGCTGGCGGGTTAGTCACTGCCCCAACCGACGCCCTGCACCTTTTCCTGTGGCAGACACCAGAACCACACCGGGCCGGAAAGTTCACTCCGACCAACCCCTTCCGGTATGCTTGCCGAATGTCTGATGAAAATTCTACCGGAAAACTCGCCAACCGCTTCCGCGGTTTCCTGCCCGTCGTTGTTGATGTCGAAACCGCCGGCTTCAATGCCAAACGCGATGCACTACTGGAAATTGCCGCGGTTATTCTGGATTACGATGAATCCGGCAAACTGTGCCCGGTTGAAACCCATGCCTGCCACGTAGAGCCTTTTCCCGGTGCCAACCTGGACGAGAAATCACTGGAATTCACCGGTATCGATCCCTACCATCCGTTCCGCATGGCGAAGACCGAGCCGCAGGCCCTCGGGGAAATCTTCCCCCCGGTGCGCAAGGCCGTAAAGGAAGCCGCCTGCACACGTGCCATTCTGGTCGGGCACAACCCGTCTTTCGACCTGGGCTTTATTAATGCTGCGGCAGACCGCTGCAAGATCAAACGCAACCCCTTCCATCCTTTCAGCAGCTTCGATACCGCCTCACTGGCCGGCCTGGCATTCGGGCAGACAGTACTGGCCCGCGCGGCCATTGCCGCCGGTATGGAATGGGATCAGGAACAGGCGCACTCGGCAAAATACGATGCCGAACGCACCGCAGAACTGTTCTGCATTATTGTGAACAAATGGGATGAACTGAACGGGTAGTGACGACGCCCCCGCCCGGGAACGTCGTCACGACAGCCGGATTACTTGCCGTACAGGAGAGACCAGCCCGGGGTTGCCGGCAGACGCGGCAGTTTCTGTTCCGGGAACTCACCGGTCAGCGCATTGAGGAAAGCCTCGATATCCGCAACCTTTGCATCATCAAGGTCCTTGTTTAACTGTACCTTTGCCATGACCCGGATGGCCTCACCCAGGGTCGCCACTGAACCGTTGTGAAAATACGGTGCAGTCAGCGCCACATTACGCAGGGTCGGCACCTTGAACAGGTGCATGTCTGCCTTGTTGCCGGTGGACTCAAAGCGGCCCTTGTCTTTCATGAAATCATATTTCTTGACATAGCCATTATCGGCAAAGGTCGGGAATTTCATAAAAAAGCCGCTACCGGCCGGCATCGAGGGGCCATTGAAAGCCGCCCCGGAGTGGCAACTGGTACAACCGGTATCCGCAAATGCCTGCATACCACGCTGTTGCTGTGCCGTCAGTGCCGCCTTGTCACCTTTCACAAAACGGTCGTAGGGGCTGTTTGGCGTTATCATGGTGCGCTCGAATGCCGCCACGGCTTTGGCTGCATTATCGACGGTCATGGCTTTCTTGCCACTAAAGGCCCGCTCGAAGTATGGCTTGTAACCCGGGATGGCCCGCACCCGACTCATGGCTTTCTCGAGATCACTCATCCCCATTTCAACCGGGTTGACGACCGGCCCCTTGGCCTGATCTTCCAGACTTGCTGCACGGCCATCCCAGAACTGTGAAGAGGCAAATGCGGCATTCCACACGGTTGGCGCACTGCGTCCGCCGGTCTTGCCGTGTACGCCCATGGAAAAGTTGCGGTTATCATCACCCCCGAGCATCAGGTTGTGGCAGGAGTTACAGGAAACCGTTCCTGTCTGGGAAAACCGCGGATCAAAATACAACATCCGGCCAAGTTCAACCTTTTCCGCCGTGGTCGGATTATCTGCTGGCTCCGGCGCCTTGTCCGGCAACGCTTGCCAGTCAGCGGCTGACGCCATACCCGTGAACAGGGACCCCGCGAGCAAAGCCTGAACGAACCTGAAACCTTTTGACATAAGATATGACTCCCTAAACCTGTGTTCATTTCCACGAAAGCACACTATTATCCCACATAAAGGGACCCCACACACAAGCGGAAAAGGTAGACTCATGGTTATGCTTCCTGAAAAAGACCAGCAAATCATCGAAGCGCATACCGGCCTGATTCATCGCGTGGTGATCGGCTGCCAGAACAGGGACATGGTGCCGGACCTCGACGAGATCCTTAAACAGGCCGAGCAGAACGGCTGGCTGCAACTGGTCGCGGCAATCCGCAAGATTCTCGCCGGGACCCGTGACACGGCCCTCCTCAACAACCTCGATGAGGAAGACGCTGTTATCGTGGGTTCGATCCTGCGCGGCCTGCAAAACCCGGAAACACTCCCCGACCTGGGCAAGGAAATAAACGGCGCCATGGCGGCGCCCGGTCTGGCGGCCATGATCAACGGTGCCCGCACCGGCAACCTGGAAACTCTGCAACTGCTCGGTAACATGGCACAGCAGATGATGCAGGCTGGCGGCGATATGGCGCGCCTGGCCGGCATACTACGCCCCCTGGTACAGGGTGTTCGCGAGCCCGAGGAACTGACCGAAGGCATGAGCGAAGAAGGGGAAAAACTGGTTATGGGCATACTTGCGGAGCTGGAAAAGCTGGACCAGCGACATTAACGGCACTCCCGGCAATTCAATACGGTACCGGCACAGCCCGGGGATATAACCAGAAATTCATTTAAATTCCGGGCGCTATATGCCGCTAACCGGGCCAGTGATGTTTTTTAACAAACAACCTGGACCCCGTTGTGGAACAGATACCCATCCACAAACTGGCGAGCCTGGACGTTGAATTGCCCGGCCCGGAAACGCCACTGCAGTCGGTGGTGCGCAGGATGCAATCAAAACGCCACTCCTGCGTCATCCCGGAGAGGACAAGGTTCCCGCAGGTATCATCACGGAACGCGACCTGGTCAATATCATGGCACAGGACGCATGCTCGATACCCCCGAACTGGCAAGGAAACAAGGAGTTGAAGGATGAAGCGATGCACACTCACGGGCTACCTGCACGGGTTACCCGTAATCTTGACGGGCATCATGCTACCGGGCCTGGCACTGGCTTCGGGCGATGGCATGCAACCACAGAATTTTACCAGCCACTGGGCTGGCTGGCTGGCTATCGGCATATTCGTACTTGCCTATGCGCTGGTCATTGGCGAGGAAGCACTGCACCTGCGAAAATCCAAGCCCACCATGGTTGCAGCCGGCTTCATCTGGCTCATCGTTGCCCTGCTCTATATACAGGCGGGCGATATCCATACGGCAGAGCAGGCCGTTCGTCATAACCTTGAAGAGTTCGGGGAGCTGTTCCTGTTCCTGCTCGCTGCCATGACCTACATTAACACTATGGAAG
>JALVCM010000059.1 GCA_027010005.1 Thiohalobacter sp. | reverse complement strand
AGTCGACGTTATAATAATAGCACCGAAGACTGCAAGTACGATTCGAGATTCCGGACGATCGAACAGAACAAACAGCCGTTCGAACATAGTGACAGCCTCGTCGACCGTTAGAATGTACCCGGAACGGTCATTGGTAGACCGGACAATTCAGTTTTAGGGAGATTATTATGATTCGAAATCGCGCGTACGCTATGGTGAAGGTTGTTGCTATATTTCTCTTGTCCATATCGTCAGCATTTGCTGGTTCATGGAACGTCAACAAAGATAATGTGGTTCTCGATGGCTACGATGTGGTCGCTTACCGCAATGCAGACAAGGCCATCAAAGGGAGTGCTAAATACGCAACCGAATACGACAGCGTAACATTTTACTTTTCCAGCCCGGAGAACCTTGCTGCGTTCAAGCAAAAGCCGACACATTTTCTACCGAAGTACAACGGTTTTTGCGCCTTCGCAGTTGGCGCAAAAAATGCCAAAGTACCTGCCAATCCCGACACGTTCAAGCTGTATAATGGCGAACTGCTGGTGTTTTTCAACGACATGTACGACGGTCAAAAATTCAATACCAAGGTTCCCTGGAATAACGATGAAAAGGCCCTCCACTCAAAGGCTGAAAAGAATTGGAAGTCGCTAAAGAATGCTGAATAATCCAGACCATGGATATCCTTTCTGACATATTGAGAACTTTGAAGCTGCGTGGAACAGTATACTTCCACGCAAGCTTCCACGCGCCATGGGGTATGAAAATTCCCGCAGGCGAGTTTGCCAACTTCCATATCGTTACCGACGGCATCTGTTGGCTGGATGCCGATGATCAAGGCCCGCCGATTGAAATGCGCCAGGGCGATGTCGCTATATTTCCACGCGGTAACAGTCACTCACTGATGTATGAACCAGGCGCCTCGACCATTCAGGCAGTCGACCTCTTGAGCAAACCGAAGCCCTCGCCAAACTCACAGGGTATGGCTTTCGGTGGCGGCGGATCGGCGACCACGTCGTTAATCTGCGGTCACTTCGAATACGACAGAGACTGCCCACACCCTCTGTTCGACACGTTAAGCGCCTGCATTTATATCCGTGCCGGAGACCAGCGCAACGCCGCGTGGATCACCACTGCTTCCGAGCTGGCGGCCAGCATATCGGCTGGCGAAGGCAACCCCGGCACCGAAGCTGTTATTGATCGGCTCGCGGAAGCGCTTTTCATACAATCGTTGGCGGCACATATCGAATCCATGGACGACCGGGATGGTTTTTTGATCGCGGTACAGGATAAGCATATCGGCAAAGCGCTATCCCTGATGCACAATGACATTTCACACGAGTGGACAATTTCTGAACTCGCCAAGGCTGCGTTGATGTCGCGTTCGGTATTTACGGAGAAATTCCGGAGGATGGTCGGCGAACCTCCCATGCTCTATTTGGCCCGCTGGCGCATGTTAAAAGCGCGTGAGCTACTCATCGACACCGATATGGTGATCGGACACATCTCCCAGACCGTGGGATACCAATCTGAATTCGCGTTTGCGAAGGCCTTTAAGAAGCTACTCGGTACCACGCCGGGCGCAATGCGAAGGGCTGCTTCTAACTGAAACATACCGTTGCAGTGTGATATCCATGAATAGTTGCTGAGTTTTGCGGCGAGCGATTGATGCATACCGCTCACTTCACGAGGAGCCTTGCCTTTTAGCCCCGCATCAACAAGGCCGTCGGGAGCGAGAACAGGCGCAGCCCGTCTTTCCGACAGCGTTGCCATGATTCTTGTCCTGCTATTCGTCCATCAAGCTGTGCATGTATTCGCTTTTCCTGTTGCGAGGTGTTCCTGCGAGCGTCTAAAATGATTGTCTGTAATTAGCCGAAACAACGGCTTATTGGCACAAAATCGCGGTAATTCTAGACGCGGAAGAGGGTATAAAGAC
Organism: Thiohalobacter sp.; assembly: GCA_027010005.1. Taxonomy (GTDB): domain Bacteria; phylum Pseudomonadota; class Gammaproteobacteria; order DSM-19610; family DSM-19610; genus Thiogranum. Next base: position 3,234 of record JALVCM010000059.1, on the reverse strand, counting down.
TATATATAACAGATAGATAAGTGTTGTTTACGAATCAGTATGGGGTGCAGGTGGTCGGAGGTTTAAATCCTCTCGCCCCGACCATATATTGATAACCGTCCAGTCTGATCTCGATCAGGTATACTAAGCCGTTTGATATGGAATCCTGAGCCGTGCTGTTCAACTCCCCGGAATTCATGTTTGCATTTTTGCCGCTGGCGGCGCTGATATTTTTTTATATCGGCCGGCGTTTCGGGCAGGAATACGCGATCAGCTGGCTTGTTTTTGCCTCGCTGTTTTTTTACGGGTGGTGGATACCCGCCTACCTTGGACTGATACTCCTTTCCATAGTCTTTAACTATTCGATCGGCATCATGATGGGCTGGCGTGATGGTGCCTGGACGCGCGTTCTGCTGACGATCGGCGTCACTGCCAACCTGGCATTGCTGGGTTATTACAAGTACGCCAACTTCTTTGTCGATAACCTCAATAACCTGTCAGGTTCCAATTACCACCTGTCTACCATTATCCTGCCGCTGGCGATCTCGTTTTTTACCTTCCAGCAAATTGCCTACCTGGTGGATGTTTCCAAAGGCGAGACGCGCGAGTACGGCTTTCTGCACTACTGCCTGTTCGTCACCTTTTTCCCGCAGTTGATCGCCGGACCTATTGTTCACCATAAAGAGATGCTGCCCCAGTTTGCCCGGGACGGTGTGTACCGCTTCAAACACCGTAACCTGGTTATCGGGTTGACGATCTTTGCCATCGGCCTGTTCAAGAAAGCGGTCCTGGCCGATGGTATTGCGGTATATGCAACCCCGGTATTTGGTGCAGCGGCCCAGGGTGTCCCGATCACCTTCTTTGAAGCCTGGGGCGGGGCGCTGGCCTATACCTTCCAGCTCTATTTCGATTTTTCCGGGTACTCGGACATGGCGATCGGCATTGCCAGGATGTTTAATATCCGCCTGCCGATCAACTTCGATTCACCTTACAAGGCCGTCAACATCATCGACTTCTGGCGGCGCTGGCATATTACCCTGTCACGCTTTCTGCGAGACTATTTATATATCCCGCTGGGTGGCAGTCGCAAGGGCAAGGTGCGTCGTTATATCAACCTCATGGTGACCATGTTGCTGGGGGGGTTGTGGCATGGCGCCGGCTGGACCTTCGTTATCTGGGGCGGTCTTCATGGTCTGTTCCTGGCCATCAACCATGCTTTTCTTTCTATCAAGCAATGGCTGTTACCGGGGCGGACCCGAAGCAACTGGATGACGCAGTCGCTGGCGCGACTGGTGACCTTTGTGACGGTCTGTATCCTGTGGGTGTTTTTCCGGGCGGAGAATCTCGATGCGGCCACAAATATTTTACAGGGCATGGCCGGTTTGCACGGTGCCTATCTCGCCGATCACTGGCAGGCCTCACTGGGTTCTGTTGCCAGCCTGCTTACACAGACGGGTATCGTATTTGACAGCAGCCAGCTGCACACCTCGTTCGATAAATGGAATATCTTCGGTATAACTTCGCTGTGGCTGGCCGTGTGGATACTGCCAAATACCCAGCAGCTGATGGCGGCCTACCGTCCGACACTGCAACCTGTTATGCCGCAACGACTGCCCCTGGTTTCCGCCGTCCTGCGCTGGCGGCCCACCGTTGCCTGGGCAGTCTTCAGTGCTGTTATTACCGTGTCGAGCCTGCTGACCCTGAGCCGGGTCAGTGAGTTTCTCTACTTCCAGTTCTAGATAAATGAGACCTTTTTCAACGTATTCCCGGGTTATGCTGACCATCGTCCTGGTCCTGCTTGTCATGATCGGGGGCTTTAACGGGTACTACGATCCTTATGAGATCTATCATTTTCCCGATAACGACCTGGCCGCCATCGAAAAACCTGAGCTTGAATCCCACCTTCGCCTGCACAAGGCCTATGTCGTTAAAAAAGTAAAACCTGACAGCATCCTGATCGGGACCTCGCGGGTGCTGGTCGGGATGGACCCGCATAATTCCGCCTTGCCGGCGGGGCGGTGGTATAACCTGGCGCTGACCGGCGCCTCGATCTACGAGATATTACGCTACATACAGCATGCGAATGCAGTGCGTCCCCTGAAGACGATCGTCCTGGATGTCGAATACGGTTCCTTTGATCCCTACCTCCACCACAAGCCTGATTTTGATGAGACACGCCTTGCCGTCGACCGGCAGGGAAACACCAACCCGGTATTTCTCAAGGACTACCTGAGGACACTCTTCTCTTATGATGCGCTGAAGGACAGCCTGGCACTGGCTACCGGCCCCGGGGATTTACTGCAGCCGATTCTGGGTGATGGTTCACGCGAGAATGACTTCCGTAGTGTTGTCCGGGCTGGCGGGCACCGGAAACTGGTGGACGGCATCTCGAAGCGCCTGCTGAAGATCTACCACCAACGTCAATTGCACCCGATCGACATCCGGCAGAAGCGGGCCGACCTGTACCTGGCCTAGGAACAGATTCTCCGCCTGGCACATCGTGACAGGATCAACCTGGTCATGTTTGTCCCGCCGACACATGCCGTGTACCTGGAGATCCGGAAGATGGCCGGTTTGTGGCAGGATTTTAAGACCTGGCGTGAAAAGATTGTCGAGATCAATAACCGTGTGGCCCGGGAGATGAATCGGCCACCATTCCCGATCTGGGATTTCAGCGGTTTCAACGAGTATACCGAGGAAGAGGTGCCGGTAGAGGGTGAATTGCGCGAGATGAACTGGTACTGGGAAAGTTCGCACTTCAAAAGAAAACTGGGCGACATTATATTCAGGCGTATGTTTGCACAGCACAGTGCCAGTGCCGGTTTTTCAGGAGGGTTCGGTACGTTGCTCGACCTGAATACAGTGCCATTGACCAACCGCAAGCTGGATGAGGAAGAAAGGAACTATTCGCTGTCCCACAGGGATGAGATCAGACACCTCAGGAAAATACTCGGGCATATCAATCAGAGTGATACGGCCTTGTAGTGTTGCCACAGTGGAAAAAACAACCACCTGCCCGGGCAGATGGTTGTTTCGGGTCGTCAGGTTGGCGGGGCCGTCAGCTAAAGCGCCTTCTTGCAGAAGTACCAGTCGACGCACTCATGACCCTCGCCAGACCGTGCTTCTGCAGCATCAGCCGTTGCCGGAGGCGGGACGATAACCTTGTCACCCGGTTGCCATCCTTCCGGTGTCGCGATGCCATTGGCGTCGGATGTCTGCAGGGCCGTGACCAGGCGGATGAACTCATCAATAGAG
>JALVCM010000058.1 GCA_027010005.1 Thiohalobacter sp. | reverse complement strand
TGTTGCACCACGCCGCTGTGCATGTTCCAGAGACTCCAAGACCACGATTCCCGCGCCTTCCCCCAGCACCAGCCCCTTGCGATCGGCGCTGAAAGGCCGACAGGTGTCCGGGGACAGCACCCGCAGTGCTTCCCATGACTTGAGCAATCCATAAGTGAAAGGCGCGTCTGTACCACCTGCTACAGCCACGTCCACTATGCCCGAGCGGATCATGAGCACGGCCTGGGCCACCGCATGGTTGCTGGAAGCACAAGCGCTGGAAAGGGTGAAACAGGGTCCCTGGACGCCCATTTCCATGCTCACCTGGCTGGCCGCCGCGGAGGGCATGCCACGGGGAATGGTGAAAGGGTGTACGCGGTTTTTCTGATCCCGGTACAGCTTCTGGTAAGTAAGTTCGTCCGTCTCCTTGCCACCGCAGCCAGTGCCGATGATGACCGCTGAGGCTTTCAGGTCTGAAGCTTCGAGTCCAGCATTTTCCACGGCTTCCCGGGCCGCGATCAGGGCAAACTGGGCATGACGGTCCAACAGCCCTAGCCGTGTAGGCTGAAAGCTTGTTTCCGGCGAATAGTTCCGCACCTGGGCAGCGGACGCCACTTTCAGGCCGGTTTCTTCAAAACCGGACAATGATCCAATCGCGCTGACGCCGCGGGAAAGCGTTTCCCAGCTATCGGCAACGGTATGGCCCAGGCTGGAAATGCATCCCAGTCCGGTGATAGCTATGGCCTGGCTCATGTCTGCTCAGTCAGCAGTTGGTTTACCCCCTCCACGATATCGCGCACCGTACGCAGCTTTTTCAGCTCCTCGTTCGGCACTTCCACGCCATACTGGTCTTCGATATCGAAGACCAGGGAAATGGCATCCAGAGAAGAAATATCGAGTTCCTCGAGGGAGGAGTCGAGAGAGATATCTTCCACTGCCAGCATCTTTTGCCGGGCGATGGATTCTTTCAGGGCTTGTTCAACGGCTTCTTTCATTTGGGTTTGTCTGATCCTGTTGGGCTTTCCGCCTTGACTAAATAAAGACTCAAGTTATCAATGTAACTGCCGATTGATAGCATAAGGGATTGTGTGTGTTTTTTCTTCATTGACTTGGGTGATTGTTGGCGATTCGTCACGTTTTTTGTCAGGAATCGATATGAAAGAGCCCGTCAACAAGGTATTGAGCAATAGTGATGCCATGAACTTGTTCAAAAATACTTCTTGATAAACAATGGCTTATTGGTGTTTAATGTCAATAGGCACTACTATTGCTCTTATCGTGGTTGGAGCGCTAGGATCATAGCAGGCTATCGTTCGAACGAAATAGTAAAGTAGGGTATGCAAATGAAAGATTCAAAACAAAATGGAGTCGATAAGACGCTGGTTCAAATTATCTTGGGCAAACCAGATGATCCAATACGCAGTGAGAGAGAACAGGCAATTCTTAGGGTTATTATAACTATATGTTTTTTATCATATTTATTATCAGTAGATAATAAAGACGCTACTGGCATCCTATGGTCAAATGGATTGTGGGCGTTTGTAGGTTTCTTTTTGGTGGGATCGTTAGTAATTTACCTTACCACTTTTTTATGGCCCAAAAAACACCGTGTCAGGCGAATAGTCAGTATTATTTATGATATAGGCTGGTTTTCTTATGGGCTTATGCTGACCGAAGGTTTGGGAGCTCCTTGGTTTCCAGTATACCTTTGGATAACGTTTGGAAATACCCTAAGATACGGTATCAGATACCTCTACCTTTCCAGCACCCTATCAGTTTTAGGATTTTCAGCAGTACTAGCCATTTCAAAATATTGGCAATCACACTTCTCTCTGGGGATTGGCTTGTTGGTATCACTACTAGTCTTACCTGCCTACGCCGCCGCCCTCGCCCAGCGCCTGCGCAATGCCCAGCTTGCCGCAGAGAATGCCAACCAAGCCAAAAGCCAGTTTCTAGCCAATATGAGCCACGAAATCCGCACTCCTCTCAACGGCATAATCGGTGCCGCGGAACTGCTACAAGAAAGAAAATTACCGGATGATGACAGGCATTTCGTGGAGATCATCAATCACTCCAGTTCTACCCTGATGCGCCTTGTCAACAAGATTCTCGACCTATCCAAAATTGAGGCCAATAAACTGACGTGTGAAACAGTATCCTTTGATTTACATGAATTTATCAGCTCGCTTACTCACACGATGGATATCCAGGCGCAAAAAAAGGGAGTGCGCCTGATACGCACCATAGATCCACGAATTCCCTACCGGCTAAGAGGTGATGAGCATCATATGAAACAGGTGCTTATCAATCTGTTAGGCAATGCCATCAAATTTACGGATGAAGGAGAAGTGGAGCTGCGCTGCGAAATGCTCTCCAGCGATACCACTTCCGATTCCATAGCGCTTCAATTCAGTGTCCGGGATACCGGTATCGGCATCCCCCTGGATCAACAGGAAAAAATACTTGAGCCCTTCGTGCAGGCTGAAAGCAGCACTTCCCGCCGTTTTGGCGGTACTGGCCTGGGCATTACCATTGCGCGGGATCTTATTGAACTCATGGGCGGAGAGTTGTCTCTGGAGAGTGTGCCCGGCGAGGGCACTACTTTCCGCTTTACTCTACCCCTGCTGCGGGACAATGCTGCTTCCAGTGGGGATGATCAACTGCCGATGATAGGCCGTACCGTGCTTTTTCTGACCAGGGATAAAGAGAGCGAGGCGGCTGTCAGCTTGCGCCTGCAGGAATGGGGCATCAATGTGCTTTCCGCAATGGATGTCACCCGGGCGGAACAATTGTTGCGCAATGCTTCCCGGGAATGCACGCCCATTGCCGCCGTTGTGATGGATGGGGCATTTTTCAATACCATGGCGTTCTCCCTGGAACGCTGGCGCCGGGAAAGCCTGATTTGCAACGATCTTACCATAGTGGTTGTCGACCTGAAAAATGAAGCGCCCTCCTCCCCCATCGGCGAAGAGCATGAGCGGCTGTCATCACATCTGGTGCGGGTAAAAAGCGAGGAAGAACTTTTCAACGCACTGCATTCCGTACACTTCGCCTACGATCCCGGTGAAAACATACTTAGTGAACCAGAAAACGGGGTTCATCCACTGAATATTCTAATTGCGGACGACAACAGCACCAATCGCCTCATCCTGTCGAAAATGCTGAGCAATGCCGGGCACCATGTCGTAGAAACCCATAGCGGTGAAACCTTTTTGGAAGCGGTGGAAGCCGGGGATTTCGATGTTGCGCTTGTGGACATGCATATGCCGGATATGAATGGTATCGATACATTTCAGATGTACCGCTTTGCCCATGCCAATGATGAGGCGATTCCTTTTGCCATCATTACTGCCGATGTTACCGAAGCCACCCGAATCGCCTGTCAGGATGCGGGCATAGAAACCATTCTTTCCAAGCCTATCGACAGCCGACAGCTGCTCGATACTATCGAGCGGCTGACCAGTGGTAAGGACCGTGTTCCTCCTGAAGAGCAGGCGGTAGCGACATCGGTACCCACGAATGAGCTGCCCGTGGTGGATTCCGGCAAGATAGAAGAGTTGAGATCCCTGGATACCGGCATAGGACTGGTGGAACGTATCATGGAATGCTTCCTGGAAGATGCCAGGAACACGCTCACCCATATGAGAAAAGCGGTAGAGTCCCGTGACTATTTCAGGATGAAAGACATGGCACATGCACTGCGGGGTAGCGCTGCTAACGTGGGTTTACTGCAAGTGCAGGCGGCCTCAAAGCAACTGGAGCTGCAGCCAGAAGAAGAGTTCATGCGACTGCAGCCCGCCCAGATAGACCAATTGAAGGAACTGGTGCAGGAATCTGCGCATCAGCTTTCAGTGCAGTTTGGTCTCAAAAAGCCTCGTCCGGAACTACGGGTGGTCAGCTGATCAGGCTCGCATTCTCGAAACAGGGGAGGCATCTGCCTTGGGATCCCAGCGTTTGCTCTGGGCTTTTAACAGATAGTGCATCATGGTGAGATTTTTCTCGGACAACGCCAGCGCGGTATCCACCCAAAGATCCACGATACGGAACAGTTCTTCCCGTGAAACGGGATTGTGTTCCGCCATGATCTTGTCCATGGCAAAATAGCCACCCTCCCGTGACTGACGCCGTCTAATGTAATGGTGCAGCATCTCTTCTGCCTTGCCGTCTTCGGCCAGCAGATCCACAACCCCCATTTCATAGAGTTCGGCAGCGGTGTAGATATTGCCGCTGGTGATCATGCGTTTTGCCAGCGCCGGGCTGATGCGGCGCACCAAAAAGCTGAAAGCGCCCATGCCGGGGAAAAGACCGAATTGAGTTTCCGGGAAACCGAAGCGTGCGCGTTTTTCCGCAATCACCATATCTGCTGCAAGAGCCATTTCAAAACCGCCCCCAAGCGCCTCTCCCTCCACAACCGAGATCACACAGAGCCTGGCGTCGCCACCAGACAGGTTTCTGTGAGCGATCTCCATGCAAGTGTGGGCATATTCAGTAAGGTGCTCACGATCGCCATTGCGGATCAGCTCAAGGAACAACTTGAGGTCACCGCCCAGACAAAAGATGCCGGGCAGCCTGGAACTCAGAACAAGATAGCGCAGCCGCTCTGAAGCAACCCGCGTCTGATCCTGTTCACACACAGTCTCCATAAGATCCTGTGCTGCTTGCAAGTCTTTCAGAAACGAAGAAGTGATTACCGGACGTCCTGGATGCATAAAACGGATGCGGATGGCCTGGTGATCGCGGTCGATGCCCAATTCGATGCTTTTCAGTTGCACACTGTTATCCATGATGCTGATCATTCCTGCCCCCTTGAGTCTGATGCCCGCCTGGGCAAATATTATAATCATCATAGTCGATTGTGTTGCCCCGTGCTGTAGATTTGATACACCTTACGTCTCTGGAAACATGCTATATGAGACTCATGTGGCATATTTCTTACCAGAGTTTCCCGGCTTACACCGTTATTGCCGGTTGTCCTGTGCACAGATGAAGGCCGGTTCCACACAGTCCTTCCCAAGGGCAAACTCCGGATTCCTGCGCGAAACAACCAACGTGTCCTTTGTGGAAGTCAACTACTATACACCTGGATGCAATTATGCATTTCTCTGGCAACATCTCCTGTCAGCACTCTATAGCGATACTTCGGTACCCAGACAATATGGTATTGGCAATGCCAGAG
>JALVCM010000057.1 GCA_027010005.1 Thiohalobacter sp. | reverse complement strand
TCTGGACGGCGCAAATGGCCGGCTGGTATTCGCCACCGAGACCGGTTTCGTCGGGCAGACGGATGACCACAGGCTGTGGGTCCCGGCTGAGGTATTGCAGACCCATTTCAAAGCCGTTACCGGCATCGGTCTCGACCAGCCAGCGACAGGCGGCCAGTACCCAGTTGCTTTGAGCGCCGGCATCCGGCCGGCGCAGAGCCACCAGTTGGCCTACTTTGGGGAAGGGACTCTGGTCGCCGCGATAACGCACTGCGACACCGCCATCACCACGGTTCAGACTGGTACAGTTGAAAGGTGGTGCAAGGGCATTGACACTGGCCTCACGCGCTGCATGTTCCCCGATATCGATGACATCCTGTGCTCCGGGGTTAATAAACAGTGAGGGGTCGAAGCAGCGGCCCTGGTTGATGACGCAGTAGGTGTTGTCCAGACCGTTAACCAGTTCAATACGTGCGTGGGTGTCTTCGCGGTCGGCCTTCCGGTCCGGCTGTGTGTTCCAGAGTGCATGCAGCTGCCGGAAGGTGTGCAGCAGCGTTGAAGCGGGAATGTCCGAGGGCAGGCCAACGGCCTGTGCCTGCCGGTACTGGGCAAGCTTGTCGATATCGCCGGCCAGTTGTTCGAGTAATTCGTCAAGGTGCAGGACCAGTGCCGGGTCCGGTGGGGTGTCGCCCGGGTTCCAGGTTTCACGCAGCGGGTAGCCCGGGTGCACGCCAATATCTTCCGGCCGGGTATCAATGCGGCTGAGTGCCATGTGATGACGGAAATACTGGTCGAGTGCGGCCACCATACCGGTCGGAAGGTGGTAGGGATCGGTCTGTCGAAGTAATGCCGTCAAGCGGAAACACTCGTCCAGCTGCAGGTTGCCGGCACCCGGCAGTTCACCACGGTAGTCGGCACGGTTATTTTCAATCGCAAACCGGTACAGCGTCAGGCACTCACTCCACAGGGCGCGGGGTGCACGCTGGTAGTGGCTGTAGTAATGGCTCAGTTGCAGGCCCAGGGTGTAAATGGCACCGAGCAGTGCCTGGGGCAGCTGGCGTGTTTCGATAAAACCGGCTTTCTGATTGACCAGGTCGTTAACAATGATCTTGTAGCCGAAGCAGATGTCCTGGCACAGGCGCTTCAGCAGCGCACCGATTTCGTCATTGCGACTGGCCTTGGACGGCAGTGATGCGCTGAGCCGTTGCCAGGCGTTCAGAAAGTCACCCAGCGTTTCGACGCGCGCGGTGACCGCCATGGGCTGGCGGTTCATGATACGCAGTTGCTGACTGGCGATGCTGGCCGCGCGCTGCAGGTCAAGGTAGGGCAGGTTTTCCAGCCAGTCGCGTACCTCGCGTGGCTTGATGCGGATAGACGGACCTGTCCTGTCCTGTGCCGGAATGGTGAGTTGCAGTTTTTGCACGTGCCCTTGCGTCCTGTAACGGAGTTAACGGCTTCTATATCGGTAGGTTAGGCCAAATCTGGACTATTCGGTGATGATTTCGATACCGGCAATACGCTGCTTCCATTCCGCCGGGCCGGTCTGGTGGACAGAGACCCCGTTGCTGTCGACAGCGACCGTGACCGGCATGTCCTCGACCTTGAATTCATATACCGCCTCCATGCCCAGTTCCGGCCAGGCGACAACGTGCGCTTCACGGATGGCTTTCGACACCAGGTAGGCGGCACCGCCGGTGGCAATGAGATAAACCGCACGGTGCTTTTTGATGGATTCGATGGCTGCCGGGCCGCGCTCGGCCTTGCCGATCATGCCGATCAGGCCGGTCTGTTCCAGCAGGGTGTCGGTGAACTTGTCCATGCGCGTGGCAGTGGTGGGGCCGGCCGGGCCAACGGCTTCCCCCTCGATCGGGTCGACCGGCCCGACGTAGTAAATAAAACGGTTGTGGAAATCCAGCCCGTCGGGCAGGGCTTCACCTTTTGCCAGGGTCTCGACAATCCGCTTGTGGGCCGCGTCGCGACCGGTCAGCAGGTGGCCGCTGAGCAGCAGGGTCTCGCCCGGCTTCCAGTCGCGTATGGCAGCCGCGTCGAGTTTGTCCAGGTTGACCCGGCGCGAGCTGGTGGTCGGGTCCCAGGGAATCTGCGGCCACTCGTCGAGCGAGGGCGGGGTGGCAAATACCGGGCCACTGCCATCGAGTTCCAGGTGGATATGCCGGGTGGCCGCGCAGTTGGGGACAATGGCGACCGGCTTGGAGGCCGCGTGCGTAGGGTAGTCGAGTATTTTCACATCGAGCACGGTAGTTATGCCACCCAGCCCCTGCGCACCGATACCGAGCTTGTTGACCCGTTCGAGAATTTCCAGACGCAATGCCTCGGCTGTATTCGACGGGCCGCGTTGTTGCAGTTCATGGATATCGATGGGCGCCATCAATGACTGCTTGGCCAGCAGCATGGCTTTCTCCGAGGTGCCGCCGATGCCGATACCGAGGATACCCGGCGGACACCAGCCGGCGCCCATGCCCGGCACCTGGTCCACGACCCAGTCCGCCACACTGTCACTCGGGTTCAGAATGGTAAAACGGGACTTGTTTTCCGAGCCGCCACCTTTTGCGGCCAGCGTAATGGAGACCTTGTCACCGGCCACCACACGGCTGTGGATCACGGCCGGTGTATTGTCGCCGGTGTTGCGGCGGGCACCGGCCGGGTCGTCGACAATCGAAGCGCGTAACGGATTGCCCGGGTCAAGGTAGGCACGGCGCACACCTTCGTTGACCATCTCCTCGACACTTTTCTGTGCGTCCCAGCGCACGTCCATGCCAATGTCCAGGAACACCGTGACGATTCCCGTGTCCTGGCAGATCGGCCGCTTGCCTTCCGCGCACATCCGCGAGTTGATCAGGATCTGTGCAATTGCATCGCGCGCCGCCGGCGACTGCTCCAGCTGCCAGGCGCGGTGCATGGCATGGACAAAATCGAGCGGATGGTAATAGGAGATATATTGCAATGCCCCTTCAACGGTCCGGATAAAGTCTTCCTGGGCAATGACAGTCATGGGCTTTTCCTGCGAAAGGGAACAAAATGTGCGCTTGCTGTGTCCTAACTGCAACTGTGTTTTACTTGCAGTCTGGAGAAACACTGATCTGTTTATGTATCTTGTCATTGCGAGCGCAGCGAAGCAATCTCCCACAGCCTCGTGCCAGACGTTTTGAGATTGCTTCGCTGCGCTCGCAATGACGGGCCTGGAACCCCAAGGAACCCTGTATGCGCACCCTGACCCTGATTTTTTCCCTGCTGTTTTCCACTGCCCTGTTTGCCGAACCCGTGGATTACAGCCTTCCTGACCTCAAGGGCAAAACCCATTCACTGGCTGATTACCAGGGCAAGTGGGTGATCGTGAACTACTGGGCAACCTGGTGTCCGCCGTGCCTGGAAGAGATTCCCGACCTGGTCAGTTTTTACGAAAGGCACCTCCAGCAGGGCGGGGATGTTGTGGTGCTGGGTGTCAATTTTGAGGATATCGGTCAGCAACAGCTCGCCGATTTTGTCGAAGGGCAGATGATTACCTACCCGGTACTGCGTTCCGAGCCACTGGCTTCGACCCCGCTGGGCTCGGTGCCGGGTTTACCGACAACCTATATTATTGCGCCGGACGGTACCCCGGTAGCACGCCAGGTCGGCCCGGTGACCGGCAAGCAGCTCGACGACTACATCAATTCGAAGAAGGCAGAGACGGCGGCCAAATAGCCTGGCCGGGCGTCAGGGCTCCACATCGGGGCGGCGGCCGGTCGTCGCTTTCAGTGTGAATGAATCACCGTCACGCGAGCCCTGAATCAGCAGTTCTTCGTTGGGGCCGAGCTGGGCGATAAAGGCCATCGCCGAGCGCGCGTTTTCCACATCCCTGCCATTGATCTTTTCAATGACATCACCCGGCTTAATGGTGGCCTTGTCCGCCGGTCCACCCCGCAGTACCCCGGCAATCAGCATGCCGCGGGTGCCTTTGAGTCCGAAACTCTCCGCCAGTTGCGGCGTAATATCCTGCGCCTCGATACCCAGCCAGCCGCGTTCCACGTGGCCCTGCTCGATGATCTGCTGCATGACATTGCCCGCCAGGCTGATCGGGATAGCGAAGCCAATACCCTGTGATCCCCCCGAGCGGCTGTAAATGGCCGTGTTGATACCGATCAGTTCTCCCCAGGCATTGATCAGCGCGCCCCCCGAGTTGCCGGGATTGATGGCGGCGTCGGTCTGGATAAAATCTTCATAGCGGTTGATGCCCAGCTGGCTGCGACCGGTCGCACTGATGATGCCGAGCGTGACCGTCTGGCCCACCCCGAACGGGTTACCGATGGCCAGCGCCACATCCCCGACACGTAATTTATCCGACGAGCCGAGCGGGAGCACCGGCAGGTCATCCAGCTTGATGCGCAGCACGGCAAGGTCGGTATCCTTGTCGGCGCCGACCAGTGTCGCCCTGGAACTGCGCCCGTCCTGCAGCAGTACCTGGATTTCATCGGCCCCTGTGATGACATGGTTGTTGGTCAGCACATAGCCCTGTTTTGAAACAATGACACCGGAACCGAGGCTGGTCTGCAGCTGTTTGCGGGGTCCGAGCTGGTTACCGAAGAACTGCTGGAACAGCGGGTCGTCCAGCAGGGGATGGCGTTTGCGGGTGATGACCTTGGCCGTATAGACATTTACCACGGCTTTGGCGGCAGGTTCGACTGCATCGGCATAGGACACCGGCCCGTTGCCGGCGTGGCGGGACAGGTCAGTCAGGGTGTGCGGCGCAACCTGCTGGACCTCGACGACGGGTGCCTGGCGCTCAAACCAGTCCGGCCGGAACAGCAGCAACAGAAAGGCAGCCACGATGCCAACCGTCGCGGCCTGCAGGAAAAAGGAAACGGTATCACGTATATTCATATAACTATCACTTCACGGGGTTTGCGTGATTATTGCGGATCGGTGGAGTGAAGGCGAGTTTCAGCAATTTCAAAGGGGAATGCCGGTGCCGGGCCGCGATGAACTTGTCCGCTATTGTGACGATTTACTGGAGGCAGGCAGTTTTCGTGACTACTGCCCGAACGGCCTGCAGGTCGAAGGGCGCGATACGGTGGCGCGTATCGTCAGCGGTGTGACGGCCAGCCAGGCCCTGATCGAGGCGGCTGTGGAACAGCAGGCCGATCTGCTGCTGGTGCACCATGGCTACTTCTGGAAAGGCGAGGATGCCTGTATCACGGGCATGAAGCGACACCGCCTCAAAACCCTGCTCGACCACG
>JALVCM010000056.1 GCA_027010005.1 Thiohalobacter sp. | reverse complement strand
GTGGTATTTGTTCCTCTGCTGGGAGGGGCGGGCTAGTGAAGCTGTTTACCCCTCTGTACGACATGGCGCTGAGCTGGTCCCGGCACCGACATGCCCCGCAGTACCTTGGCGCCCTCAGCTTCGCGGAGTCATCTTTCTTCCCGATCCCTCCGGATGTCATGCTGATGCCGATGACGCTGGCCAAACCGCAGCGCGCCATGCACTACGCCACATTGACGACCCTGATGTCAGTCATCGGCGGTATGGCGGGTTATGCCATCGGGCATTTTGCGCTGGAATGGGTACAACCGCTGATCAGCGAAGGCGGGCGCTATGCCAGGGCCTATGCCACTGCCTCCGGCTGGTTCAACGAGTGGGGTTTCTGGGCGGTGCTGATTGCCGGGTTCTCACCCATCCCTTACAAGGTATTCACCATTTCCGCCGGGGCCCTGTCGATGAGTTTTGTCCCGTTTGTGCTGGCTTCCGCCGTTGGTCGTGGCGGGCGATTTTTCCTGGTGGCAGGTTTGCTCGCCTGGGGAGGGGAAGCTATGGAAGGGCGTATCCGCCGTTATGTCGAGTGGATCGGCTGGTCGCTGGTGGCGCTGGGTGTCCTGGCCTGGTGGCTGATCAGGAAACACTGATGGATTGGCGGGCAGGGGTGTTGTTGTGTTGCCTGCTTTCGGCCTGCGCGAGCGGCCCGGTCAATGCACCGGTCGGTGACCGGACCCGTCAGCCGGCACATATCCCTGCCACACATACCGTGGGGCAGGGCGACACACTGTATTCCGTGGCTTTCCTGTATGGCAAGACCGTTGAACAACTGGCCGCCTGGAACGGGATCCGCAAGCCCTACACGATCTACCGGGGACAGAAAATCCGTCTGACGGCGCCGCCACGAAGTACAGCGCCCGCAGTACGTAACGTGCCATCCAGCCAGCCTAAACCCCGTGTGTCCTCGCGTCCGACATCCGCCACGCCATCATCGGTGCGTCCCTCCCGGCCCAAAGTGGCCAAAACGGGCGCAGTTGCCGGTAGAGGCCCGTTGAGCTGGACGTGGCCGGCCAGCGGCAAGCTGATCCGGCGCTTTGATTCGCGCGCGGCGGGCAAAAAAGGCATCGATATTGCCGGTAAACCAGGCAGTCCGGTGCGCGCTGCAGCTGCCGGCAAGGTCGTGTATGCCGGGAGTGGACTTAGTGGCTACGGTAGGCTTATTATCATCAAACATAATAAAGACTTTCTCAGCGCTTACGCGCACAATCGAAAGTTGCTTGCGAGGGAAGGTCAATGGGTAAAACAGGGTGAATTAATCGCCCGCATGGGTAGCAGTGCGACCGACCGGACCAAATTGCATTTTGAAGTCCGCAAAAAAGGCCAGCCTGTCGATCCGCTACGCTATTTGCCCAGGAAATAAACTATAAGGTTGCCGGGGTGCCGCCACACCGCATATAACCCGGCAGACGGATGGGTACAGAAAGATGCCGAGGTACGAATGGCCACAAAACGCCAGAAACCGACCCGCAGCAAGGCGCCAGTGGACGCTGTGGAAGGTAGTGCACTGGATTTTGCAGAACCCGCCACCGGGACCGTAAAACCCCGCCTGAAAGAACCCCCGGAAACTGATGCGCACTTCGATGCGACCCGGATGTACCTCAATGAAATCGGTTTCTCCCCGTTACTGACCGCCGAAGAAGAAGTCTACTACTCACGCCTGGCACAAAAGGGTGACGAAAGCGGCCGACGCCGGATGATCGAAAGCAACCTGCGGCTGGTGGTGAAAATTGCCCGTCGCTACATCAACCGCGGACTGGCCTTCCTGGATCTGATCGAGGAAGGTAACCTTGGCCTGATCCGCGCCGTCGAGAAGTTCGACCCCGAACGCGGTTTTCGTTTTTCGACCTACGCTACCTGGTGGATACGCCAGACCATCGAGCGTGGCATCATGAACCAGACGCGCACCATTCGCCTGCCGATCCACGTGGTCAAGGAACTCAACAGCTACCTGCATGCGGCGCGACGCCTGGCGCAGTCACTCGACCACGAACCCAACGCCGAAGAAATCGCAGAACTGCTCGACAAGCCGATGAAAGACGTCAAGCGGCTGCTTAAACTCAACGAGCGTGTCACCTCGGTCGATGTTCCGATCAGCAAGGACTCCGATTCCGGCAAGACGCTGATCGATTCCATCCCGGATGAAAGTAACACCGATCCCTCCGAACTGTTACAGGATGAAGACGTACTTGCCAACCTGGAAACCTGGATTGCCCAGCTGTCCGACAAACAGCGCGAAGTCGTGGAACGGCGCTTTGGCCTGCACGGCTACAAGATCTCCACCCTCGAAGAAGTCGGCAATGAAATCGGCGTCACCCGTGAAAGAGTACGACAGATCCAGATGGATGCACTAAAGCGCCTCCGCGAAATCCTCGAAAGTGAAGGCTTCTCCTCCGACGCCCTGTTCGGTTAACTTTTCAAGGGGTCAGAGTACTTGATTTCAGTAATGACTATCCGCTAACGTAAAAAACCACAGTTATTGATCAGTGCAAAGGAGTTGCACGATGCGTTTACCAAGGAATGTGGTTCCAGGTCAGTCCCTGCATATCATTCAGCGGGGTAATAATCGACAACCGATCTTTTTCGGGCGCCCGGACTATCGCTACTATCATGAGGCACTTATTGCAGCAGCCGACCGGTATGATTGTGATGTGCATGCGTACGTGTTTATGACGAACCATGTACATCTATTACTGACGCCAGCGACAGAAACAGGGCCATCGAGATTGATGCAGTCAGTTGGTCGTCGCTATGTGCGGTATGTGAATGACGTTCACCAAAGAACCGGCACACTCTGGGAGGGACGATTCAGGTCAGCATTGATTGATTCAGAGCACTATCTTCTTACGTGCAGCCGTTATATCGAACTTAATCCCGTACGGGCCGGTATGGTATCAAATCCCGCAGATTATCCCTGGTCCAGTTTTCACCGGAATGCATTGGGACGCCGTGATGAGGCACTGGTCCCACATGAAATCTATCATCGACTGGGTTCAGATAAAGAAAAGAGAATGACAGCCTATGCTGCATTATTCGGGGAGTCTCTGGATACGGTGAATTTATCCCGCTTGCGCGAAGGGACAGAATCAGGCGCTGTTGTCGGCGATAAGCGGTTTCGCGAAAGGATTGAGCAGATGCTTCAGCGAAGAGTCGAAAAGGGTGCACACGGGGGTGACAGGAAGAGTGGGCGGTATCGGAAGGGGTTGGATCAAGTACTCTGACCCCTTGATCACTTGATCAGGCTGTCAAAGTTGCGCGGTGCTACATACTGGAGGATATCTTTCCCCTTACTGTTGATGATAATTTCCAGCCCCTTGCCAGGGTAGAGCAGGTGTGTTTCCTGGTCGCTGACGTGAACCGTTTCATCGGCGGGACCAAAGCGTTTGATGGCCGATGTTTCGTCGATATTGACGACAGGGATAAATGTCATGCTGGCTACCGGTGCGCGCAGTGCGAGGGGCAGGTCGTCCGGGTTCAGTGTGAACTTGCGTGCGCCGCTGTCCATATAGTCGGACTTGATAGCATTTTTCACCAGGCGTGATACGGTTTCAGGCGTCATGTCTGCGGCGATGACCAGCTTGCCCGAGAAAACACCGGCCTTGTAATGGCCATAGTACATTTCCAGCCCGCCGGTATCCGTGCCGGGCGCCACGATAACGGCAAGTTCCATATCATCGCCAAGTTGTTGATGTGCATCCTCAAGTGTGCTCTGGCCCAGCGTGATACCAAAAACCCTGGATTCACCATTGGGCAGCACCTCGATCTGCCAGGGCAGGCCTTCGATGACTTCGGTGGAGTATTCACTGTCCGGCTTCAGTGAAAACAGGGCGACGAGGACAATCGTCAGGAACAGCAAAATAGAGAACAGTCGGGTCATGTCAGTAATACTAAACGTTGGTAAGCTTCTATTCTACACCTTCCATTGTTAGCATCAGGTATGGACAGGTTTTAATCCTGTGATGTGCTGATGAGGTAAGGAATGGGTGTGCCGACGGATGTAATGGACGTGTTGCGGTTACTGCTGGACCTGCGCGACCTGGATGAAATGGGTGATGTGGCCTTGCTGGATCTGGCAAAGGATGCACGGATCGAGACACTGGGTCGGGGACAGGCGCTACACGCTGACGAACACCTCGACCGACACGTCTACCTGGTCGAAGGTGAAGTCGAACTGGTCGCCGATGGCAAGACCATGCAAACGATCACAGCCGGGAGTGAGCGAGCCCTGTTACCGGTGTTTCGTATCCGTACCCACGGACTTGTCGCGCGCTGCACCAGCCCGGCCCGCCTGATGGTGCTGAACCAGGCTACCTTTGAACGGTATGCCGCAACCCTGCGGCCAGGACAGAATACAGACTCCGGCATCAGTGTCGAGGAATACGCATCTTCCGATGCACTGCCCGGTCTGATCGATGAAATCCGCCAGGCGTTCTATCACCAGGAAGTCGACCTGCCCAGCATGCCGGACATGGCGCTTAAAATCAGCCGGGCTGTCCAGAGTCCGGACGCAGACTTCCGGCAGATTGCAACCACCGTGCAGGCCGACCCGGTGATTGCAGCACGTATCGTGCAGGTGGCCAACAGCGCCATGTATGCCGGTGTAAGCCGGGTCGAGTCGGTACAGAATGCCATCACCCGCATTGGTCTTCAGACGACCCGCGTCATCGTCATGACGGTTGTGCTGAAAAACCTGTTCACACCAAAGACCCGCCTCATCCACAAGCGCATGAAGGCCTATTACCTGGACAGCATTCGTACCGGTGCAATCTGCCATGCACTGGCAGCGTGTTTACCGGGATTTGATCCCGAGCAGGCCTTCCTTGCCGGCCTGATGCATAACATTGGCATCCTGCCCCTGCTGGTCCTGGCCGATAGCCGCACTGATCTCAACCAGGATCCGGAAGTGCTGGAACAGGTAATCCAGGAACTGGCCTGGCCGGTTGGCGCATTACTGCTGGAACAGTGGGGCTTCGAGCCCCAGTTCGTGACAGCCGCAAAGGAGGCCAGAAACTGGGCGCGGGATGTCGAGGAGGCAGATTACTGCGATATCGTGCAGGTCGCGCAGCTGCATTCCGTGCTGGTGGGCGGGAGCAGGGTAGACGCCCCGTCACTGAATAAACTGCCTGCCTTCAGGCGCCTTCCGATGGATAATGTCGATCCCGTCAAGCTGGTGGAAGATGCACGTGAGGAGATC
>JALVCM010000055.1 GCA_027010005.1 Thiohalobacter sp. | reverse complement strand
CACCGTCATTTCAAGGGGTCAGAGTACTTGATATTCACGAATATCAAGTACTCTGACCCCTTGAAATGTGCGCCGGCATGACGTGTGTTAGTAGAGACATCACGCCTCCATCAACTCACGCCACAGTTTCACAATCTTGTTGCGCAACCTGTCCAGCCGTTCATCCTCGACCACCGGCCGCGCCTCTGCCAGCGTCAGGCGGTGCAGGACGCTGCGGTATTGCTGGTAGGCCTCGATCAGTATCTGGGCGTACGCAGACTTGAGCAGGCCTTCCCTCGCCAACACCTTCAGCAGGCTGATGGTGTCGGTATGGCCCGCCAGGGCCGGGTGGCTCTTGCTCCAGCGCAGGACGAGGTATTGCACCATAAATTCGATATCAACGATACCTCCCGGGTCCTGTTTGAGGTGAAATCCCGTTCCTTTCGAGCCCAGTTCGCGGCGCATGCGCTCGCGCATATCACGCACCTGTTCACGCAGGTCGGGCTGGTCGGCACAGGCCGCCAGGACTTTCGCCCGCACCCTGGCGAACGGTTTTTCCAGTGAACGGTCGCCCGCCACCAACCGCGCCCGCACCAGTGCCTGATGCTCCCAGGTCCAGGCTTCGTTGAGCTGGTAGTCGGCAAAGGCGTCGATACTGCTGACCAGCATCCCCGAGTTACCGGACGGGCGCAGGCGCATATCCACTTCATACAGCAGTCCCGCGGCGGTGAACGTCTCCAGCATGTGGATCATGCGCTGGCCAAGGCGGGTGAAGAACACCGAGTTATCGATCGGCTTGCGTCCGCTGGTGCGCTGCGCGCTGCCACTGCTGTCATGCAGGAACACCAGGTCGAGGTCCGACCCGTAGCCAAGTTCGATACCACCCAGCTTGCCATAACCGATCACGGCAAACGCGACGGGGCGCTGTTTGCCCCGTACCCTGCAACGTGGCTCGCCGTGACGGCGGATCATGTCTGCGCGGGCAATGGACAGGACCTTTTCCAGCACCACCTCGGCAATGGCCGTCAACTCGTCGCTGACCACCATGACCTGTGCCGCGCCGGCAATATCAGACGCTGCCACACGCAGCACCATGGCGTGCCGGAACTGGCGCAGGCGGTCCATCTGCAATTCCAGATCGTCGTCCTCGATATCGACGAAACGGCGTGCCAGCTCGGCGTCCAGTTCCTTGCGCGACAACGGCGTGTACAGGCTGCGCGGATCGAGCAACTGGTCGAGCAGCATCGGGAAACGGGCAATCTGGTCTGCAATCCAGGCACTGGCCGCGCATAACTGCACCAGCTGCGACAGCACCAGCGGGTGTTCCTGCAACAGGGCAAGATAGGTGGTACGCCCGGCGATATGCTCCAGCACGTTGACCAGCCGTCCCAGCACACAGGCAGGCTCGGGCTGACGCGCCACGGCACCGATCACCATCGGCAGCAGGGCATCGAAGCGTACCCGGCCCTGCTCGCCGAGGTAGCGGGGTGCCGTGCCCTGGCGCAGCTGGTTGAGACGGCGCAACGCCTCCTCCGGATCGTCATAGCCGATGTCTTTCAGCAACTGTAACGCTTCGTCCCGGTCACAGCGCTCCAGCCACAGGTTGCGCAACGGATCATCCTCGTCCGTGGACTCGTGCTGCGGCGAATCGAACACCTGCTCGAAATGGGTCTCGACACGACGCCGGTGACCGTTGAGCGCGGCCACATAGCGTTTCCAGTCCGGGTACTCCATCGACAGGGCCAGTTGCGCCCGCTCGGTCTCTGATTCAGGCAGGTGATGCACCTGCCGGTCGTGCAGGGCCTGCAAATGGTTCTCGCTGCGGCGCAGGAAATGGTAGGCCGATTCCAGCTGTGCAGCAGTCGGCCCGGGCAACAATTTCAGATCCACCAGTGCCGGCAGCACATCCAGCACCCGGCGCTGGCGCAGGCGTGGCTCACGCCCGCCGTGGACCAGCTGGAAGGCCTGCACAATGAATTCGATCTCGCGGATACCGCCCGGCCCCAGTTTGATGTTGTCCTGCTGGTCGCGGCGCTCGACCTCCTGGCGGATCTGGCGCTTGAGATCGCGCAACGCATCGAACGCCTGAAAATCCAGGTAGCGACGGAACACGAACGGCCGCAGTAATTCCATCAGCTCGCGCCGGCTGTCGGCATCCCCCGTGACCGGGCGCGCCTTGATCATTGCGTAACGTTCCCATTCACGGCCCTGCGACTGGTAATACTCCTCCAGCGCCTCGTAACTGCACACCAGCGCACCGGCGCTGCCGTAAGGGCGCAGGCGCATGTCGACGCGGAACACAAAACCGTCGGCATCGTGTTCGGACAGTGCCTGGATCAATGACTGGCCCAGGCGGGTGAAATACTGTTCCGGACCAAGTGCACCGCGCTTGCGTGCCGGGCGTGCATCCGGGTAGGTAAAGATCAGGTCGATATCGGAGGAGAAATTCAGTTCGTGCGCCCCCAGCTTGCCCATGGCCAGCACCACCAGTGGTACCGGCTGGCGCCCGTTCTCGCGCAGCGGCGGCGGGGTTTCAGCTGCCTGCCAGTCGCCCAGCTGCGTCAGTGCACCCTCGATGCAGGCATCGGCCAGATCAGACAGGTCAGCGAGTGTTTCCTGCAGCGAGGCCCAGCCGGCCAGGTCCCGCCAGGCGATGCGCAGCATTTCCCGCTGCCGGACCCGGCGCAGTACCTGCCTCAGCGCGGCCTCGTCCGGGCAGGCCGCGAGCTGTTCTTTCACTCGCGAGGCGAGTACCCCGGGCCAGGAATCAGCCAGCAGATCACCACTGTCGAGCAGGTCTTCGACCCGCTGTGGAACCCGGGTGCACAGATCCGCCACAAATTCGCTGATGGCAAACAGCCGGCACAGGCAGCGTTGCAGGGCCGGATCGCGCGTCTGGCGAGCGCCTGCGGCCTCTGCGGCCGCGCTGTACGCCTCCCAGCGCTGCTGTGCCGGGCCGCGCAGGATTTCCGGCAGATCCGCCCAGGGGGCTGTCTGTACAGGTTTTTTTGTTTTTCGTACCACAACTACTAGGGTAACGCGATCGCCCCGCAAACGCAGCCTGAAGGCGTATAATGGTGCGGAATAATCCGCGTATCGCGGCGTCTTATCTAGTTACCAGACAACCCATGGTGGCCGTGTGATATCAAACCTGTGTAAAAACCGCCAGTTCAAGCGTGAATTGAGCGACTACCGAGAGAATCTGTACCGCATTGCCTACTCGTGGTGTCACAACCCGGCACTGGCTGATGACCTGGTCCAGGAAACGATTGCCAAGGCGCTGAAGAACAGTGGCCAGTTGCGGGATCCGAAAACCCTGCGTGCCTGGCTGTACCGGATTCTCAGCAATTGCTGGCGGGACCATTTCCGCCGCAGCCGGGACACGGTTGATATCGATGACGTCGTGCTGATTGAAAAAGATACACCCGATCTCTGCCACGACCGCCAGATGATTATCAACAGTGTGCGCCGCGCTATCGAGCGCCTGCCCATGGGGCAGCGCCAGGTCATATCGCTGGTTGACCTCGAGGGTTGTTCCTATATCGAAGTTGCCGGGATTCTTGATGTGCCAATCGGCACCGTGATGAGCCGCCTGTCACGTGCCCGCAAGGCGCTCAAGGCCAGATTGCTACATGACGAGATACAGCAGGATCCGGACAATGTCTGCCACATTGGGACAGTAAAATGAACCGTAACGAAATTTCAGACGAAACACTCAACGCCTTTATTGATGGTGAGCTGGATGCCGCGGGCAAGAACGAGGTCTTCGAAGCACTCAACGAGGATCGCGAGCTCAGTCAGCAGGCCTGCGAACTGCGCCGGCTGGGCGAACTGGTGCGGCACGCCTATGACCATCCGCCGACCATCGAACAATATCGCCAGGCCGCTACCCGCCGCATGAGCCGGTGGACCCAGGGACTGGCGGCTTCATTGCTGCTGGGGCTTGGTGGCATACTCGGCTGGGCGGTTCACCAGCCTGCGGAACAACCCGCGAATAGCGGACTCCATGCAATGTACTGGGACGAACACAACGCGTTCCAGAATACCGACATCGATAAGGTCACCGCACAGCAGGGCGCCAAGCGCATTATTGTGCACCTGAACACCTCCAGCGCCGACAAGTTCGGCAAGGCACTGTCGACGGCTGAACACTTGCTGGAAGCCTATGGCGATAATGCCGAAATCGAAGTCGTGGCGAACGCCAGTGCAATTCGTATGCTGCGTGCCGGTTACTCCCCCTATGCAGACCGTGTACACGAACTGCAACAGCGCTACATCAACCTGACCTTCCTGGCCTGCCAGGATGCGATTGATCATGCGCGTGAAATCGAGGGCGGCAATACCCAGGTGAAACTGCTGCCGGATGTCAATGTCACACCCTCGGCACTGGAGCATATCCTGACCCGGTTGAGTGAAGGCTGGGTTTACCTGAACGTTTAAGTACGTATACCCCCGTAGGAGCGGGCTTGCCCGCGAACCATCTGAAACGGGCACTGTGTTCGCGGGCAAGCCCGCTCCTACGGGGATAAACAGGAAACAGAACACATAAAAAAGCCCACCTTTCGGCGGGCTTTTTTGTTACGACAGGGTAGAACGGTTTACATCATGCCGCCCATGTCGGGCATACCACCACCCATTCCGGCAGCACCACCGGCTTCATCCTTCGGCAACTCGGCAACCATCGCCTCGGTGGTGATGATCAGGGCCGCCACGGAGGCTGCATTCTGCAGGGCAGTACGCGTTACCTTGGTGGGATCCAGGATACCCATCTTCAGCATATCGCCATACTCACCGGTCGCGGCGTTGTAGCCGAAGTGCTTCTTGCCTTCCACGACCTTGTTCAGTACCACGGAAGCTTCGTCGCCGGCGTTGGAGCAGATCTGGCGCAGCGGCTCTTCCATGGCACGGCGTGCAATGTCGATACCCATGTTCTGGTCGTGATTGTCACCGGTCAGGTCATCCATCTGGGCGCGGGCACGCAGCAGTGCAACACCACCACCAGCAACCACGCCTTCCTCGACGGCTGCGCGGGTCGCGTGCAGGGCATCTTCGACGCGGGCCTTCTTTTCCTTCATTTCGACTTCAGTGGCTGCACCAACCTTGATGACGGCCACACCGCCGGCCAGTTTGGCGACGCGTTCCTGCAACTTCTCCTTGTCGTAATCGGAGGTCGCTTCCTCGATCTGGGCACGGATCTGGTTGACACGCGCTTCGATGTCACTGCTGTTGCCGGCACCATCGATAATGGTGG
>JALVCM010000054.1 GCA_027010005.1 Thiohalobacter sp. | reverse complement strand
TTTATCGACGAGGTCACCGGGAAATAAATCCCCTAAGCCCCCGGCATATGACATCTGTGGAAGCAGTAGCAGTGGAAGGCATATCACCATAGCGAACACCTGCAAAAAATCGAAACCTCGGTGAGTCTGGCGCATCTATTTCTCCTTGTTATTTGTCAGACGGGTTACTGTCCGGTACTTTGATTGGCCGTACGCTGTGCAAAAGGCAGACTGATGTCATAAGGGTGCAGACGCCGCAACCGGAAGCCAGCATTGCTTTGCGTTAAACCGCCAGTCGGCACGGATTTGCGGGCCAGCTCTTTTCCATCCAGCGAGACACTGACCAGTTCCTGTAAATTGCCCCGCATTACACTGAACAGGATGCGGTTCTTGTCCGGTAACACAAGATAACTTGCGTCGTGATACAGGGGCGTCGACCAGACGGCCTGTGCTGCCGAGGCAAAAGCACGGTTCTGCGCATGAATTTTCTCGTCTGCGTAAAAGCGGCTCAGACGTGTGAGTCTTTTGCTGCGAATATCGTAGAGCCAGGTACCCAGCTCGTTCAATCCACCTTTACGGATCGGATAGACATAGCGGTTTTCGTCGACCCAGACAACGCCCTGCCTGCTTGCCACGTCACCGAACAGAGGTAAGGAAATTGCCTTACCCGTTACACGGTCGAGCCGGTAGCGTTTTTTTATCTGTTTATCTTTCTGCGCGTCTGTTGATTGCAAGAACCCGGTATAACTCACTTCTATATAACGATCACCAGGAATCGGTAACATATCGACCGGCTGTATATGGTAGGGCAAATCCTCGACAACACTGGAAAAGTCATGTGGGTTGATGCGTTTCCGGTTGACAAGATCGAACCAGCCGGTGGAAGTCCGTAAACCCCAGAACAGACCTCGCCCGACCCAGGACTGGGCCATGACAGTCCGCGCCCTCGCGGGCTGTTTTTGTGTTCCGACATAATTTCGACCGTCAAAACTGGCGTCCAGGGTAAAGGCGTCAAGACTGCGAAGGTCGACGACATACAGGTTACTTTTGGCACCCTGTGCCGAATGCACCATGCGCCCGTCACTGGTGAAAAGAAAACAACCATCGGGACTGCCCTGGGCCGAGTGATGAAGTGCCTTGCTCTCAGCCATTTCCTTCAGCTCGCCGGATTGGGTATTGACGCGCAGGATGGGTTTGTCCGACGCCTGCGGATTGAAAAAGAACACATGTTCTTCACACCAGGCAAAGGGCTTCAGGTTGTTCAGTACACCGATACCGGTCAGATTTTGCGGTGCGCTGGCGGTACCGGCCTGCCAGTCCAGCGTACCGGCCCAGACATCACCCTGTTTCAGGCTGATATAGCGTGACAGATCTGACGATACCCAGGTCGGCGCCCTGATACCCGCCATTGGATTGAGCGATACACGTTTGGGATCCTCGGTATGCACGTCGCTGGCGCGGTAAGCACCGAAAGGTGCCGAGATCAACTGGTAATTAGTCGTCATAGGCCAGAAGCGGCCCGGCAAGTTCTTCACCTGTGCCAGTGGCTGGATTCCCCAGCGATCGCTGACCAATTCCAGAGTGTTGACATTGATCAGCATATTACCCAGCTGTGCATAGTCGGACTTGTCACCTTCAAACTGCCAGGGCGCGCGTTCACGCTCGAAGGTCTGCCTGAGTGATTCGCTCTTCGAGCGGCTTAAGGGAATAACCGGCCCGCGTCGCGCTACCAGCTGATTGTCCTCCAGCGACATATTGTACAGCGTACGGGGCACGCCCTTGCTGGCGGGGCTGGCGGGCTTGATCTGTAATGTCAGGCTCCCGGCGGGCCCCATGAGAACGAAGGGATTGCTCAGTCCCTGGTTCGGGTAATCAATGATGCCTTCCAGCGAGTAATCACCCGTCTGTTTGAGTGTACGCAGCACCACAGGTGCGCCCTTATAGGCACCCCAGGTCTCCTTGCCCCAGATAGCCTTCTGCTCATTACCGAACATTTCAAGGAGTTGTTGAACAGGACCTGCCGGAGCGGGTTTGGAAACTGCCGCTTGTGAAGTCACGGTCGTGGCTGGAGCCGGCGGCGCTGTCTCCGTTTCATTGTCGACAATGACAAAACCCGCCGGGTAGCTGCCCAGAGGCAAGCCTGCTTCACTCTCGGCACCCGGACTTATAACCACCTGTATCTGATTAGCACCAAGCCCGCCGGTATCAGCCACCACCGCCTGGCCTTTCAGCACAATGCGCTCACCTTTTGGCCGGGTCTGGCGCACCAACTGCTTTCCATCGCGTTGCTGGCCAGTGCGCCGATACAAGGGTTCTTTCAACTCGACGGTGATTTCGAGTGCCAGTTGATTGATACTGACTGGGCCTTTACGAACCTGCTTGACCAGACTGTGTGACCACTCACGCAATTCGTAGGCGTCATCCAGCTGCTGGCGGATAGCCTGATCAATTTCCGTTTTCGGGAGAGTGCCGGATTCGGCGTGAACCACCGGGGAGAACAGGACAGGTACAATAAACAGAACAAACACCCGCACAGGTGCCAGCAGGTTTGACATAAAAAATCCCCCGAAATGTTGTTATGAGGCCGGGATTACCTGTACGGCAACCGCGCCTGCGCTTGTTATTTATCTGACTGGAGGGAAGTATAGCGATTGCCTGTAAAAGAAGGCAAACCAGTTTTGAAGGTGTGTTTACGCACAGAGTGGGGCCGTTGCCTGTTCAACCCGCAGACTCATGTAAATATACCGGGGATTGTTATCCACCTGCGCGGGTACGTACAGGGAACTTCACCCGATTGTAATTACTGTTTGTTATCTCCCCTGTTTTCTCTGAGCAACTTGCGATTTCGAGCGCCTGATTAACCGTCAGACTTTGTTCCGGGCTATACACTATAACGCGTGGTGTAATAACTTGACTCTTTTAACCATTTTCCCGCTGCCGGGATTTTGTCTGGTGATGCTTTCAAGGCTGCCTGGTCAACGCCCCTGTATCATGACACAGATTACCTGGTACTGCCTGACAAGAACCGCATCCTGTTCCTCACCACACGGGGCAATTATCGTTACTACGCCGTGATACAGTGCCGCAAGGCGGAAGCCTACAAGTAATACAGCTACCGTTGTAGAATCAGTGTGCCTGTCATAAATTGATAACGGACACACTGGGCCGGGTATTCCCTGGAATTGACGATGACTCCCAGCGCTGCTCTGCCGTACTATCCGGTAATTCGGAAGAACCCGAAAAGGAGGAGACAATCGATGATTGAGAATTACAAGTCCAGGTTTGTCATTGCTCTACTTGCAGTACTTGTGCTGTTGCATGGCTGTGCAATAAACCGGGCCACCTCAAATATTGATCCTACGACCGATCTGTCCAGCCTGAAGATTTTCCATGTAAGGAAGAATATTGCTGACACAAGGGGCACCAATGCCATAATCGAGGACAAACTTGCGGAAAGGGGCTTCCGGGTTTCGGAAGCTGAAACCGGTGTTGACGCAATCATTACCTACGTGGATAAATGGTTCTGGGATATTACGTTCTACATGCTCGAATTAACTATCACAGTGAGAGACCCCAAAACAGATTTCCCGCTTGCGTCGGGTAATTCATACCATACGTCCTTGTCGAGGAAATCTCCGGAAGGAATGGTGGACGAGGTGCTCACCAATATCTTCTTTAGTGAACAGAAGCAAGGAGCTGAAAATGCAAAATAGTCATATTCACACGGTATTTGTATGCGCTGCAGTTCTGTGGCTGGCAGGCTGCGCGACGCCGGCAACCAGGCAGGCCCTGGTAGTCGATGATACGTCGTTCAGTGCCAAAAATCCGTATTCTGTCAGTGTCAGTGCAAGTGGTGGCGGTGAAACCGGTGCGATGGACTATACCAACATATCAAACGAGAACCTGGCCGGTGCTATCAAAGAATCCATTGTAAAGACTGGTCTTTTTACCAGTGTCGTAAAGAGTGATGATGCAGATTACAAACTGAGCGTTTCTTTGATCAGTATGTCAAAACCCATGTTTGGTCTGGACTTCAAGATTGACATGGAAATGGCATGGTCGCTGGTGAATACGAGAACGGGCGAAGCCGTTATGAGAGAATCAATCAAGTCCTCTCATACAGCAACCCCCAGCGATGCATTTGTTGCTGCAACGCGGGTACGCCTTGCAGTTGAGGGGGCCGCGCAAAGTAATATTCGCCAGGGGTTGCAGAAAATTGCTGAGCTGTCACTGAATTAGTTGTAGTCGCACAGATCAAACCTGCCAGGATACTTTCGATATCATCATCTATACTGGAAGTGGGTTTATAAGGCGTGAAGTGACCGACCTGCGTTCCAGCGATATCGTTATCATCGTCGGTGACCGCTCGGGAGAATAATCGCGCAAGAGTAAAAGACCGATGTTCTGGCTGGCCTGGAAACAACTGACACTGGACCGCGTACGCACCACGATGACTGCTTTTGCAGTAGCTGCTGTGGTCGCCGTGATTCTGGTGCTGGATGGTTTTGAGCAGGGTCAGTACCGGCAACTGGAACGGGTTGTTCAGAACCGCCGTGCTGATCTCATTGCCACCCAGGCGGGTGTAGAAGACTTCGTCGCGGCACGTTCCTCACTGCCGCAGCTGTCGCGCCAGGCTGTTGAGGCGATTGACGGTGTGGTCAATGCACACCCCATGACGGCATTGCCCTTTATCTACAGGCAGGACGGTAAACTGACACCAGTCTATATCCTGGTGTATGACACACGTGGTGGCCCCGCTTCACTGCTTCGTGGTTCTGGTATTCGGCAGAGCCACGATATCGTCATCGACCAGACGCTGGCACTCAAGCATGGTTTGAATATTGGCGACAGCTTCGAGGTATCCGACTTCGATTTCCAGGTCACCGGTATCACCGATGAGGCGGCCTTTTTCATGCCCTTTGCCTTCATCAGCTATGACGGCATGATCGATCTGTTCCTGGAATCCGAGATTGCGCCGGATCTGAGTACCTTTCCGCTGCTGAGTTTCCTCCTCATTGAACTTTCGCCACAAGTGGATCGTGCTGCCGTGCAGCGTAACATCGAGCAGCATGTGCCAGAGGTTGATGTCTTTACGCCTGAACAGCTGGCCGCGCATGACATCATTATGGCGCGTACCTTTTACCGCCCCATTATGGGCCTGCTGGTGAGCGTGGCCTGGGTGATGGGCCTGCTGGTGGTCGGGCTCGTCCTGTATGCAGATGTGCGCGGGCGCCTGCGTAATTTTGCCGTGATGAAGGCACTGGGTTTTTACCATCAC
>JALVCM010000053.1 GCA_027010005.1 Thiohalobacter sp. | reverse complement strand
GCTTTCGTCGAGAATTTCCAGGTGCTGCGGCGAAAAGGTTTTTTCCAGTCGCTCGCGTATCATGCTGATGCGTTCTGCAGTCATTCAGGGCAGTACCATTCTAAAGGGTTTGACGTCGATGCGATCATACACGCCGGCGCTGACATAAGGGTCGGCATCCGCCCACTGGTGTGCCTCTGCAAGCGAATCAAATTCCGCGACCACCAGGCTGCCGGTAAAACCGGCTTCACCCGGGTCTTCACTGTCGATGGCCGGGTGGGGGCCGGCGAGTATCAGGCGGCCTTCATTTTTCAGCACCTGCAGACGTTCGACATGCGCGGGTCGTGCCGACAGACGCTGGTCCAGCGTGCCGGGTTTGTCCTGGCTGATAAAGGCGTACAGCATCAGGAGCCTTCCTCGGGCTTTTCCTCGATCATGTAACGCCCCAGGTAGAAACCCTGGCCGATGACGAAGGCAAAGGTAATGCCGAGCATGCCGAACAGCTTGAAATTCACCCAGGTCTCTTCCGAGTAGCTGTAGGCGACATACAGGTTCAGCAGGCCGATGCTGATGAAGAAGGTGATCCACATCCAGCTGAGGCGCAGCCAGACCGGGTGCGGTGCCTGGATGGCGTGGCGCATCATGCGCTCGACGATCGGTTTCTCACCAATCCAGTGACTGCCAAGGAAGACCGCGGCAAACAGCCAGTTGACGACGCTGGGCTTCCATTTGATAAACACCGGGTCGCGCAGCAACAGGGTCAGCCCGCCAAAGAACAGCAACAGGCCGAAGGTGATGAGGTGCATCTTTTCAAAGCGGCGGTGGCGTATCCAGAACACCAGTGTCTGTAGCGCGGCGGCGGCAATCGCGACAGCTGTTGCCGTGTAGATATCACCCAGCTTGTAGGCGATAAAAAACAGCAGGATGGGGAAAAAATCGTAAAGAAACTTCATTATGACGTTGGTGCTCTCATGTTCTGGCAAATGCCTGCGCTGTCAGTGCAGTGTCCGGTCAATGCTCCATTTGCGGTAATAGCGGTCCATGACTTCGCGGACATGGGACGGGTAGTTTAGCAAGTCCATCTGTTCCATGCCTTCGGAAAAGAACTTCGACGCATCCTGCGGCAGGTAACTGACCAGTGCCTGGAAGGCAGTATCCATGGCGTCCGGCTGGTGTGTGCGTGTGGCGACAATGGCCCGATTCATCTGCAATACCCGCCACGGCCGGCCCGGGTTGCTCTTTTCCAGGTCCTGGCGGATAAAATCCGCCGTGGCATCGATGACTTCACCCATGGCCCGGTACAGGGCCAGCAGTTCGCCGGGCTCACTGGTCGTGTTGGCCTGTTGCGCAAGGGCGTCAACGACGGGCTCCAGCAACTGGATATTACCCCCGTGCCGGCCGATCCAGCGCGCCATACTGATTGTCTGTACCTGCAAGTCCTGATGAACCTCGGGAAGCCTGAGCCGGGTGGCCCAGTCCAGTGTTTCTTCAAATAAACCCAGTGCATATTCACCCAGTTCAGTGACAGCCTCGGCGGCGGGTTGGTTCCCGCTGCCAGCGTCGTATTCGGTGCGCTGCATGGCATCGAACAGCTGTTTAAAGGTCTCGACCAGCACCGGGGGTGTGGCCGTCTTCTCATCGCTGCCGGATGTGTCCAGCTCGTAACTGTCGAGCAGTTCGGAAAGCGCGCCGGAGAGCCCCTCACGCAGGTTGGCCAGTGTCGGTTCGGGTAATGACATAGGGCCATATCATACCGGATTGGCGGTATTCCCGCAGGGGGAAGCGCCAGGCGCGGCGCTCCGGTACAATAGGCCGGATGGACGTTTGCTACGATTTACACAGTCATTCAACAGCTTCTGACGGCACACTGGCCCCGGCCACGCTGCTGGAGCAGGCCCGTGCGGCCGGCGTGGATGTGCTGGCGCTGACCGATCACGATACGCTGGCCGGTGTCGCCGAGGCGCAGGCCGCAGCGCAGGCGGTCGGCTTATCCCTGATACCCGGCGTGGAAATATCCGTCAGCTGGCGGCATATGACCCTTCATGTATTAGGGTTAAATATCAGTCCCGATCATCAGCCGTTGCTCGACGGGCTGGCCGGATTGCAGGATTACCGGGTCTGGCGCGCGGAAGAAATTGCCCGCAAACTGGAGAAGAACGGCATTACCGGTGCCCTGAAGGGCGCGCAGAAACATTGCCGGGGCGGCATCCTCAGCCGCACCCATTTTGCGCACTTTCTGGTCGAGGCGGGGCGTGCCGCGTCGGTGCGCGATGTTTTCCGACACTACCTGGTGCGCGGCAAACCGGGCTTCGTGGGCGGGCAGTGGGCGTCGATGGAAGATGCGCTGGGCTGGATACGCGATGCCGGCGGTCTGCCGGTCATCGCACACCCGGCGCGTTACGGCCTGACACGCAGCAAGCTCAACCGGCTGGTCAGCGAATTTCAGGCAGCCGGTGGCGTGGGTATCGAAGTGGTGTCCGGCAGCCATTCGCGGGATGAAACCCTGCACATGGCCGCAGTCGCCAGGACAAACGATCTGTTTGCTTCCTGCGGGTCCGATTACCACGGCCCGGAAAAACCCTGGGTAGAGCTGGGACGGTTACGCGGGTTACCGGACGGTTGTACACCGATCTGGCAGGCGGATGGCTGGCCGCTCGCCGCATGAGCCAGTTATTCGAGATCCACCCGGACAACCCGCAACCGCGACTGGTCCGGCAGGCGGCGCAGATCATCCGTGAAGGCGGGGTGGTCGCCGTGCCGACCGATTCCTGTTACGCGCTGGTCTGTCATCTCGACGACAAGGCGGCCGTGGAACGCATCCAGCGCATTCGCCACCTCGACAAAAAACACAACTTCACCCTGCTGTGCCGCGACCTGTCGGAGATTGCCAACTATGCGCGCGTCAGTAATTATGCCTACCGGTTTCTGAAGTCGCATACACCGGGACCCTACACGTTTATCCTGCGGGCAACTGCGGTGGTGCCGAACCGTCTGCAACATAAAAAGCGCAAGACGATCGGTATCCGTGTACCGGCACACAATGTGGTGACGGCGCTGCTGGCCGAACTCGGCCAACCGGTCATGAGCGTGACCCTGATTTTACCCGGCAGTGACTTTCCCGAAACCGATGCCGAGGATATTCGCGAAAAACTCGAACACCAGCTTGATCTGGTGATCGATGGCGGGCATTGTGGCATCGAACCGACCACGGTCGTCGACCTGACCGGCGATGTACCTGAAGTGACCCGCCGCGGCAAAGGGCCGGTCGAGGAATTTTTCTGAGATGTTGCAAACCGTTTTTATGCAGAACCTGACACTGGTGCAGAAGATCACTGCCTGGTTATTACCGGTGCTGTTCGCCATTACTGTCCACGAAGTCGCCCACGGCTGGGTCGCGCGCCTGTTTGGCGACCACACGGCCGAGATGATGGGCCGGCTGTCGTTTAACCCGCTGCGTCATATCGACCCGGTCGGAACCATCCTGGTGCCCGGACTGATGTTGCTGATGCCCGGTGGTTTCGTGTTCGGCTGGGCCAAACCGGTCCCGGTGGACTGGCGTAACCTGCGGCGTCCGAAACAGGACATGGTGTGGGTAGCCGCCGCCGGCCCGGCGGTCAACCTGGTGATGGGACTCGGCTGGGCACTGGTGACACATATTGCACTGGGGCTGTCGGCAGGCAACAGCATGGCCCTGCCCTTGTTGCTGATGGGGGTGGCCGGCATGCTGATCAACACCGTACTGGCGGTCCTGAACATGTTGCCACTGCCGCCGCTGGACGGCGGGCGCGTGTTGACCGGCCTGTTGCCGACCCGTTACGCCATCCCGTTTTCGCGCATTGAGCCCTACGGTTTCTGGATACTGATTTTCCTGTTGATGACCGGATCGCTGGGGTGGTTGATGCGGCCGATGATGAATATCGTACTGGGGATCATGGTATCGGCTTCCGGCCTGCAAGTCTGGCAGTTCGACCGACTGCTGGGCGCCCTGATGTCATGACTGTGAAAATTTATTAAGGAGCTGATCGACCTTGGCTAGCGCAACTGACAACCGGGTACTGTCCGGCATGCGGCCGACCGGCCGCCTGCACCTGGGCCACTACCACGGCGTACTGAAAAACTGGGTGAATCTGCAGCACGAGTACGAGTGCTACTTTTTTGTTGCCGACTGGCACGCCCTGACCACCCACTATGAAGACCCGCAAATCATCAGTGAAAGCGTGCTGGACATGGTCATCGACTGGCTGGCCGCCGGTGTCAACCCGGCCAGTGCAAAGCTGTTTGTGCAGTCCGACGTACCGCAACACGCCGAGCTGCACCTGCTGTTGTCCATGATCACCCCGCTGGGCTGGCTGGAACGTGTGCCAAGCTACAAGGACCAGCAGGAAAAACTCCGCGAACGCGACCTCGCAACCTATGGTTTCCTCGGGTACCCGCTGTTGCAAAGCGCCGATATCCTCATCTATCGCGCCGGTTCCGTGCCGGTCGGTGAAGACCAGGTGGCGCACGTGGAACTGACGCGTGAAGTGGCGCGCCGCTTCAACCACCTCTATGG
Organism: Thiohalobacter sp.; assembly: GCA_027010005.1. Taxonomy (GTDB): domain Bacteria; phylum Pseudomonadota; class Gammaproteobacteria; order DSM-19610; family DSM-19610; genus Thiogranum. Next base: position 732 of record JALVCM010000053.1, on the reverse strand, counting down.
CCGTGAACCGGACTTCGAGGACAAGGCCGACGCCGCCATCAAGAAGATGGGCAAGAAGAACGCCAAACTGTACCGGGAACTGCGCAAGCGTTACCAGGAGCAGGGCGACAGCGAGGCACTGGAAACCGGCCGTGCGCTGCTGGATGGCCAGGGCAACCTGGCCATGGGTGATCGTGAGCGGCTGTTCGGCTATCTCGAAGGCGGTGGCCGCATCATCCTGCCCGAACCGCAGGCGCTGCTGACACCGGCCTCGAAAATGCCCGGCCTGGACGGGCAGAAAATGTCCAAGTCCTACGGCAACACCATTGCCCTGCGTGACGACCCGGACGAGATCGAAAAGAAACTCCGCACCATGCCCACCGACCCGGCGCGCGTGCGCCGCGACGACCCCGGGAACCCGGACAAGTGCCCGGTCTTCCAGCTGCACCAGGTGTACTCGGACGACAAACGCCAGCAGTGGGTGCGCGAGGGCTGCACCTCGGCCGGTATCGGCTGCCTGGACTGCAAGCAGCCGATCATTGACGCCATACGCAGCGAACTGGCACCGATCCGCGAGCGCGCCCGTGAATTCGAGGAAGACCCGCAGCTGGTGCGCAATATCCTGCACGAGGGCGGCGAGGCCGCGCGTGATGCCGCAGAAGAGACAATGGCTGAAGTAAGGTCCGTAATTGGTTTGAAATACTAGAGAAATTTCACTTAAACCTTCATACGGGTAATGTAAACCTGACCCGT
>JALVCM010000052.1 GCA_027010005.1 Thiohalobacter sp. | reverse complement strand
ACCTTGGTCCGGTCATTAACGAGAAACAACTCAACAACATGCTTTCCGCCATTGAAAGAGCAAAGCAGGCCGGTGCTTCGATAGCAGTCGGTGGCCATCGACTGGATGACGAGGCACATGCGAAGGGTTTTTATATGGCACCGACAGTTATCGAAAACGTCGATCCCCATGACGAAATATCTGTCACAGAACTGTTTGGCCCGATAACCTGTCTTTACCGCGTCAACGGTTTCGCGGAAGCAATACACATGGCGAATGATTCGCCCTATGGCCTGACAGCTTCTGTTCATACCCGCAGCATTCACCGCGCGACCGAGTTTACGCAGAAAATCCAGGCCGGGGTGGCGGTGGTCAACGGCGGGACGCACGGCAGCGAACCCCATATGCCGTTCGGTGGCCTGAAACAGTCAGGAAACGGATCACGTGAGCCAGGGTCCGAGGCACTCGATGTCTACTCGGAACTGAAGGATATCTACATCAACATAGACCCGGGTTTGCTCTGATATGACAGGAAAGACACACAGCGCAGTGGCACTGATCCCGGCAAGAGCAGGTTCAAAACGGGTGACGGATAAAAATATTCGCGACCTGTCAGGACATCCGGTGATGGCCTACACGATTTCGGCCGCCGTGCAGAGCGGGATATTTAGCGACGTGATCGTATCCACGGATTCAGAACACTACGCCGATATTGCCCGGCACTATGGCGCGGAGGTGCCTTTCCTGCGCCCGCAGCAATTGGCGGGTGATGTTTCCCCGGATATCGAGTGGCTGGCCTATACGCTGGACAGGCTTGAGCATGAAGGCCGCAAATATGATTGCTTCAGCATTCTTCGGCCGACCAGCCCTTTCCGGTTGCCGCAGACGATTCAGCGAGCCTGGCAGGCTTTCCGGGCGGAGGTCGGCGTCGACTCGTTGCGGGCCGTTGAAAAATGTCAGCAACACCCCGGAAAGATGTGGGTACTACAGGGCAAGCGCATGGTTCCGCTGATGCCGCTGCGTTCATCCGGTCAACCATGGCACAGCAGTCAGTACCCGTCACTGCCTGAAGTGTACACACAGAATGCCAGCCTGGAGATTGCCTGGACACGCGTGGTCTCTGAAAAAGGCAGCATTGCCGGCGATGTGCTGATGCCTTTCTTTACCAGGGGCTATGAAGGCTTCGATGTAAATACCGAGTATGACTGGAGCCTTGCCGAGTATCTTGTCAACAACTGTCAGGCTGAACTGCCGTCTGTTACCCACTTCCCATACCTGTTAAAGGGGCAATCGGAACAATGTTAGAGATCAAGCTCATCGCAGCAAATGAATTCCAGCGGGTGCGCAAAACCGGAATGGATGCGCACGATAAACTCCGCCTGCTGGCCGATATGTGCTGTGCCAATACACTGGCCACCGTCAAACGGGCGGGCTCGGGCCACCTGGGCTCCAGTTTAAGCTCGCTGGATATCGTCACCTGGCTCTACTATGCCGGCATGAATACCGTTGACCTTGGGTTTGACCACCCGGATCGCGATATCTATTTTTCCTCCAAGGGGCACGATGCACCTGCCTACTATGCCGTCCTCTATTCACTGGGCATCATGCCGAAAGACCTGTTTATCAATCTGCGTCGGCTGGGCGGCACGCACGGCCACCCGGATGTCGGCCTTCCCGGCATTGAAACCAATTCAGGTTCCCTGGGCATGGGGATATCCAAGGCCAGGGGTATGGCGCTGGCCAAAAAAATGAGAGGTGCCGGCGGGGAAGTGTTTGTGATGACCGGTGATGGTGAATTGCAGGAGGGACAGATCTGGGAGTCGCTTCAGACCACCGTTCATCAGTCAGTGAATAATATCACCACCATTGTGGATATGAACAAGATCCAGTCTGACAAGCCGGTGGGAGAGATTATGGATCTGGGGGATCTTGAGAAGAAATTCGAGACCTTCGGCTGGCATGTGGCGCGTGGTAACGGACATGATTTTGCCGAGCTGGAACGTGTATTCGCTGAATTTCGGGAGGTCACAGACAAGCCGAAAGTGTTGATTGCCGACACCATCAAGGGCAAGGGTGTTTCATTCATGGAGGGGCCGGTTGCCCTGAAGGCCGGAAAGGGCCTGTATCCCTGGCACTCCGGTGCACCGGACGATGAATCTTTTGAAGCGGGTTACGCAGAAATTATTGCCCGCATCAATGAGCAGTTTGACGCATTCGGCCTGGGTCAATTGAATACCGAAGTTATTGAGAAACGCGAGAAGAACCGCACAAGACTCAAGGACAGAGCAGAAAAGGTAGTGACCGCTTACGGCCAGGCGCTGCTTGAACTGGGACGTGAGAGAGAGGACATCGTGGTCATGGATGCTGACCTGTCGGCCGACTGTGGCCTGCGCCCGTTCGAACACGCTTTCCCGGACAGATTTATCGAAAATGGTATTGCCGAACAGGACATGGTGTCCACGGCCGGCGGTCTTGCGCTGCACGGCTGTCTGCCGATTGTAAATTCCTTCGGGGTATTCCTCGCCTCGCGGTCCAACGAGCAGATCTATAACAATGCAACGGAAAACACAAAAATCATCTACGTGTGCCATTACGCCGGACTCATTCCCGCCGGACCCGGGAAATCCCATCAAAGTCTGCGTGACATCTCCCTGTTTGGCGCATTGCCGGACTGCATCATTCTTGAACCCGGTAACGAAATCGAAACCCGGCAGGCCCTGGAGTGGTGTGTGAAGGAGGCGGAGCAAAGCTGCATGATACGTCTGGTGATCGGTCCATCACCGAGAGTAATCCCTGTTGCAGAGGATAATCGGTTCATCTTTGGCAGAGGAAATGTTTTGAACGAAGGCGCTGAGGCGGTTCTTTTCAGTTACGGCCCGGTTATGCTGAACGAGGCGTTGACGGCGGCCGAGCGGTTAAAAGAGCAAGGATTTTCATTAAAAATAGTCAACATGCCGTGGCTTAATAAAATCGATATCGACTGGCTGGAAGAGACTGTGGGTGTCTCTGATACGGTATTCGTTATGGATGATCACGCCGGATATGGCGGGCTTGGTGATGCATTACTGAATGCATTCATGTTATCCGATAGCTTGCGTGGCAAGCAGTTAGTGAAGTTCTCTGTCGAAGGTCATCCTGCGTGTGGTACACCGCCGGAAGTGCTTGCTTACCACGGTCTGTGTGGTGAAAAACTGGCTGCGCGTATCCTGCACGCCATGAAGGAGCGTCCAGATCAATTACTGGAGGCAGCTTCCTAGGCAATTCTGGTTAATGGTTATGTCCCCGTCATTGCGAGCGCAGCGCGGCAATCTTTTCCAGTCTGGTGCCAGACTGGAAAAGATTGCCGCGCTGCGCTCGCAATGACGACATACTGGAGTTTCTCCGGGGCGGAGATATGAGCGAATCCAACTCACTACTGCTGATTCCTGTGGAAAACCAGGTGCGTGAACTTGATCCCAAGTTGCTACTTGCCTGTGTTGCTGCACAACACGGGTTTTCATCGATCGTTGGCTCGCGACGTGAGATGGAATTCAATATCGATTCATTTCCCAGTGCTATCTATTTATCCAAAAGCATGACAATTCGCAGCCTGCTGTTCTTTCGAATTGCACGCCGCTTTGGCCATAGAATCGTGGCCTGGGATGAAGAGGCACTGGTGCACCTGCCACCGAAAACCTATTTTTCACGTCGTCTCGATGCCTCGGCAATCAAGTATGTGCTGAGTCTGTTTGCCTGGGGTCAGGACAACGTCGATCTGTGGAGACAATATCCACATACGCCGAAGGATATGCCGATATACGCAGTCGGGAATCCGCGTGGCGACATGCTGCGTTCCGAAATTCGCTCCTATTATGAAAGTGATGCTGAAGCACTGCGCCGGACCTACGGCGATTTCATCCTGGTTAATACCAACTTCAATCATGTAAATGCATTTGGAGCGGATATCAATTTATTCAAGCCCGTAAAGAAACCTGGCGGGAAGGCCCGTTTCGGTCGGGCCGCGAGAGGCATGAGTCGGGAGTATGCCAAGGGGTTATGGGAACACAAGCACGCCATTTTTTCCCGTTTTAAAGAACTTATCCCGGCGCTTGAAGCTGCGTTTCCCCGGCACACTATCGTGGTGCGACCTCACCCGACAGAGAACCATAACGTCTATAAGGATATCGCAGCCCGTTGTCAGCGGGTACAGGTCACCAACGAGGGTAATGTCGTTCCCTGGCTAATGGCGACAAAGGCATTGGTCCACAACGGTTGCACCACTGCAGTGGAGGCCTTTGTGATGGGTGTTCCGGCCGTAAGCTACCGGGCAGTGGTAAATGAAGATTACGACTCGGGTTTTTACCGCCTGCCCAACGGACTTAGCCATGAGTGTTTCAGTTTCGATGAACTGAAACAAACACTGGACAAGATACTCAGTGGTGAGTTGGGCACCCCGGCGGGTGCAGAGCGCCAGTCACTTATTGACCAGTACCTGGAGGCGCAGGATGGGCCACTGGCCTGTGAAAGAATGGTTCATGTACTGGAGACAATAGAAAAATTTCAGACTGGCCCCGGGGGGCAACCCGTTTCCACCCTGTTACAGCGCTGGGTTCTGGCCAGAGGACTCGATCTTGCCAGGCGTCTGAAATCACGCCTTCCGGGCTCACATAACAAACCCGAGTACCAGTTGCACCGTTACCCGGCGCTTCCACTCGATGATATCCGCGAGCGGATGGCGAGATTTCAGGAACTGCTCGGTTACAAGAATGATATCAGTGTAGAACCTGTATCCGATGTGATGTTCAGGATACAGGCCTGAGAGAGCGCAGACTGATATGACAACTGCAAAAGTACCCCTCATCATCCCGGTGGAAAATCAGGTGCGTGAACTCGATCCAAAGCTGTTGCTTGCCTGTGTTGCAGCGAGAAGGGGTTTTACTTCGATCATTGGTTCACATCGCAAGATAGATTTCAGAATCGCTTCGCTTCCCCGAAGCCTGTATCTGTGCAAAAGCTTTACGCTTATGAATCTGAATATGTTCAGGATTATGCACAGGCTTGGACAGAACATAGTGTCCTGGGATGAAGAGGCACTGGTACACCTGCCGGCAGAGATGTATTTTTCACGCCGTCTGTCGCCCTTGTCGCTGAAATATGTGTCCCATCTTTTTGCCTGGGGTGAAGATAACGCCCACCTGTGGCGGCAGTACCCCAAGATGCCGAAGGAGAAACCGATACATGTTACGGGGAACCCGCGCGGAGACATGCTGCGCGCCGAAATGTGTGCTTTCTACAGGAATGATGCAGACATGTT
>JALVCM010000051.1 GCA_027010005.1 Thiohalobacter sp. | reverse complement strand
CGGTTCCGGATTTGTGGCACTCGCTGACCAGTTTATTAATACAGTTGACCAGTGCCCGGTGTTGCTGGTCCAGGCTGTCGATACCCAGCAGCCGGTCATCGCTCCATGTGATAGGCTCCACTGTGTCCCCCCGCAAGCAGCTGGATGTGCATCGCTATGATTTCCGGCCCTGTGACAGGCAGCGTCCACGCGCGCAGTGCCGGTACTGGTTGCAGACCAGTGAGGTCAGGCGCATCCACTCTGAAAGTTCAACGACAGACTCTCTCGCGGCAAAGATGATCAGCCCTTCGAACATGTCCTGTCCGTCCCACTCCGGCGTAGCGGGCAGGTTCCCTGAGTGTGTTTGATGGTCCATATTTGTATAAACGTAGACCCGGATTCTGGCATCGTCAACTGGCCGGAAGTGTTTAATCCGGTTTAATGCCAGTGCAATGCCTTGTATCAACATGCCGGCAATAAGAACAAAAAAAAGCCCCTCGCGAGAGGGGCTTGCACGTTTTGGAGGAGACCGGCCAAACGGGCCTGTCATCTGTTAGACGCTACTTGCCGGCAATTTCTTCCAATTGTTTTGCCTTGATGATCTGGCCGTTCAGCGCCGCTTCTTTGGCGCTCTTGCCATAGGCCACGCTCATCAGCGTGCTGTAGTACACCACGGGCATTTTGAACTTGGTGCCGTAGGTGGCGTTGATCTGGTCCTGGTAGACCTCGGTGTTCATCTGGCACACCGGGCAGGGGGTCACGATCATATCAGCGCCGTTGTCGTAGGCCGATTCGATTATGTCCTTGATCAGGGCCTGGCTCTTTTCCGGTTCGGAGAAGGCCAGTGCGCCGCCACAGCAGGACACTTTCTTTTCGTAGTTATCGCAGGCTTCGGCACCCACGGTCTCGATCAGCTTGTCGAGGTATTTGGGGTTTTCGAAGGACTCGCCGGCGATACCAAACGGACGGTTGGTCTGACAGCCGACATAACCGGCGATCTTGATACCTTCCAGCGGCTTCTTGACGTGCTTGCCGAGTTCCTCGTAGCCGATGTCCTCGATCAGGACTTCCACCATGTGGCGGACTTTCTTGTCGTTTTTCAGCTTGAGGCCGGCTTCGGCCAGCGCGGTATTGGTTTCCGCCATCAGTTCGTCATCGTCGTTCAGGCGTTCCTGGGTCTCGCGCGTGGCCAGCCAGCAGGCGGCACAGGTGGCGACGATGTCCTGGTCCGGGTGGGCCTCTTCCGACAGCGCCATATTGCGCGCCGACAGGGCCAGGCGGGGCAGTTCACCACCGCCGGCATAGCCGATGGAAGCGGAACAGCAGTTCCAGTCCGGGATCTCGTTCAGCTCGATGTCCAGCTCCTTGCACATGGTGTCGACCGACACCTGGTAGTTGGACGAGGACGCGGCTTTCTGCGAGGAACAACCGGGGTAAAAGGAATAGGAATGTTTTGCCATCTCAGTTCTCCTCAGCTTCCGCTCTTGCCGATACGCGCTTCTTCAATTTCCTGCGCTTTCTTCAGCATGGCGTGGAAGCCCTTAGTGTCTTTGCAGCCGTGGCCGCCAATCATTTCCATGGGCGTCAGGCGTCCGGTTTTCAGCATACCCAGTCCGATGTCTTTCATCTTCAGGGACTTCTTGATGCCTTCGCCGATGCCGTTCATGAAGTACAGCGACAGACCCAGCTTCAGTTCGTTGACGCGGCCTTTCTTGCTCAGATTGTCCCAGAACAGCTGCGCAAACTTGGCTGTCGGCTGGTTCTGCGGGACCAGGCCGAGGCGTTTCGAGTAGGTCGCCAGACCGTGCATGATGTGCGTGATCGGCAGACCGCGCGGGCAGCGGGCGATACAGTTGTAGCAGGAGGTACACATCCACATGGAACTGGACTCCAGCACTTCGTCACGCTTGCCGGCGCGGATCATCATGAAGATTTCCTGCGGCGGGTGTTCCCAGTGCGGACCCAGCGGGCAGGAACCGGAGCACACGCCACACTGCATGCACATCTTCACCCAGTCGCCTTCCTCCACGTTGTCCTGCACTTCCTTGAGGAAGTTGCCGCGGTACTTTTCGATCATTTCCTGGTTGTAGTTACTCATGACTGCTCCTAGAACTTGAACGGGCTCAGGCCGATCTTCTCGATCGTCTCAGCCATGTCGTTGATCAACTTCGGCGCGCGGTCGATATCGGTAATCGCGATCTCGTAGGTTTCCACGCGTTCTTTTTCCAGGCTCAGGGACTGGAGCGTATCGTCGACCTTGCTCATGCGCATGGCGGCCATTTCCGAACCCTTGACGAAATGGCACTGGTAGTTTTCACCCTTCTGGCAACCCATCAGGATAATGCCGTCGTAGCCAGAGTTCAGCGCATCGGTGACCCAGATGAGGTTGACCGAACCCAGGCAACGTACCGGGATGACACGTGCCCACTGGGTGTAGTGGTTACCCTGCTGGGCGGCCATGTCGAGCGCCGGGTAGGCGTCGTTTTCGCAGGCCAGTACCAGGATGCGCGGCTTCTCGTCCCACTCTTCCGGGATTTCCACGTTCTTGAGCTGCTGGCCAACGGTATCCACCGAGTAGTTCTCGAAGGAGATAACACGCACCGGGCAGGCGCCCATGCAGGTACCGCAACGCCGGCAGCGCGACTCGTTAAACACCGGGAAGCGTTTTTCATCTTCGTCAATGGCACCGAACGGGCATTCCACCGTACAGCGTTTGCACTGCGTGCAGCCTTCCTTGCGGAAGATCGGGTACGACAGGTCACCCGAACGCGGGTGCGCGGCGCGGCCGATTTTGGCGTTCTCGATTTCCTGGATGGCTTTCAGCGTGGCGCCGGTGGCGTCATCGATCGCCTGCTGGGTATCCATCGGCCGGCGAACCGGGCCACAGGTGTAGATGCCGGTACGGCGCGTTTCATACGGGAAGCAGATGAAGTGCGAATCGTTGAAGCCGTACTTCAGGTGCGGCAGGTCCTTGCCCTGGCGGTAGTTCAGGTTGAGGATGGAATCCACACTGACTTCCCATTCGCCGGGTTCGTTCTGCGGCACCTCGTCGATGTCGACACCGGAGTTGGCGACCATGCCGGTGGCCAGTACCACCAGGTCGGCTTCTTCTTCCACGTCTTCGTCGAGGATCTTGTCCTTGAACTTGACCACCGGGCCGTTGCTGCCGGCGACCACTTCGCTGACCATACCCTTGCGGAAGGTGACCATCTTGTCCTGGCCGCTGCGGTAGAAGTCCTCGCCCGGGGCGCCCGGGGTGCGCAGGTCATCGAACAGGATCTCGGTTTCGATATCCGGGTTCTGGTCCTTGAAGTACATGGCCTGCTTGATGGAGGTCAGACAGCAGTCACCGGAACAGTAGTTCAGGTGGCCTTCTTTCTCGCTGCGCTGGCCGGCGCACTGGATGAAGGTGGCCTTCTTGACTTCCTTGCCGTCGGACGGACGCTTGATCGGTCCGCCGTTGGCGGCGATGGCCAGTTGTTCCAGTTCCACGCGGTCGACCACATCCTTGCTCTTGCCGTAGCCGAGTTCCGGCAGCTGGCTGGCATCGTAGGGCGTGGCACCGGAGGCCTGGATGATGGCACCGATGTTGATGGTGCTGGTGGAACCGCTCTCGGTGCTGATGTCCACCGCAAAACGGCCCGGCGCGCCGGAGGTTTTGCTAATGGTGGAATTCAGGTGCACGGTGATCAGGTTGTTGGCCTCGATCTCTGCAGCCATGTCGGCCACACAGGTATCGACCGGGTCGGTGTAGGGGGCGTGCATTGGCACGTCCTTCCACATCTTGCCGGCGTAGCCGCCGAGTTCACCGGTTTTTTCCACCAGATGGACGGGGTAACCGGTCTTGGCGGCTTCCAGCGCCGCGGTCATGCCGGTGATACCGCCACCGACCACCAGCACGGTGTTGTCGGTACCCTTTTCCTGTGCGGAAGCGGGGATCAGCGAGTGCTTGGCCTCGGCGCAACCCATGCGCATATAGTCTTCAGCCATTTCCTGCGTGGTTTCACGCATGTCGTCTTCGTCCGGGCGAATCCAGATGACGCCTTCACGCAGGTTGCAACGGGAGACGTTGACACCCTGGAAGTCGAAGGCCTCGGTCTTGGCGCGGCGCGAGCAGGCGCCGATCACGACGCGGTTGACGCCTTCGTTATCGATATCGTTCTGGATCAGCTTCACGCCTTCGGCGGAACACAGGAAATCGTGCTGCTGCACGACCTGTGCCTTGCCGTCGCGCTGGGCCACGGTGGCCAGTTGATCACAGTCCAGGCGTTCACCCAGTCCGCAACCTTTACAAATGTAGGCTCCAATTTTTAAATCTGACACGGCTTAACCCTCCGCACCGGCAACTTTGTTGACAACCTGGATGGCGCGCAGCGCGCTGGCCGTGGCGCTTTGTACCGCGCGGTTCACGTCCAGTGCATCTGACGAACAACCGGCGGCGAAAAATGCACCGTTGGCTTCATCCAGTTCCACGAATCCTTCTTCGTTCAGCACGACTTCGATCGGGAAGTCGCCGGCGGCAACGCTGGGCTCCATGCCGATCGCCAGCACGACCAGTTCGTGCGGGTTGCTGTAACGGTGGTAACCCTCGGTGTCCACCCCGTGCAGGACCGGGTTGCCGGTTTCCCTGTCTTCGGTGATGGAGGCGACCTTGGATTTTACGAAGCTGATGTTCGGGTCCTTCTTGATGTTCTGGTAGAAGTCGTCGATACGATCGATGGCGCGGATATCGATGTAGTACACCGTGCCCTTGCCGTCGTCACCGTACTGTTCACGCAGGTAGGTGGTCTGCTTCAGGCTGGCCATGCAGCAGATGCGCGAGCAGTGCGCCAGGTGGTTCTTGTCGCGCGAACCGGCGCACTGGATGAAAGCGACATCTTTTGCTTCCTTGCCATCGGACGGGCGCAGGATCTTGCCACCGGTCGGGCCGTGCGGGTCGAGCATGCGTTCGAGTTCAACCGAGGTGATGACGTTCTTGAAGCGATCGTAGCCGTAAGGCTGGATCTTGCCGGCATCGTAAGGCTTCCAGCCGGTGGCCCAGATGATGGCGCCGACAGTGATGGTGCTTTCGTTCTCACCCATGTCCAGGTCAATGGCGTCGTATTTGCACGCGCTTTTGGCTTTTTCCGCATCGTCGGTGCCGATGATGGCCGGGTCCAGCACGTAGCGTTCCGGGTAGGCCTGGTTGAACGGCAGGTAGGCGCCCTTGCGCTTGCCCAGGCCGTAGTTGTATTCGTCATCGAACTCGGCTTCCACTGCGTCGCCGCAGGCACCACAGCTGGTGCAGTTCTCGTT